>JAAEMS010000229.1 GCA_024225275.1 Actinomycetes bacterium | reverse complement strand
TCACTCATCGCTTCACCCTCTCGGCCGGGCGGGCCAGCTCGCGGTACTCACTCATCGGAATCCTCCTCAAGCCAGCTGGAAGTCGGGGCTGAGCATGCCCATGACGGTCGAATTGGGTGCCAGAGCCCACCGGTCGCTGCCGGTGCGTTCGGTGGTGAGCCACGCCTCGAGGGCGGAACGGGTGTTGGCGCTGGGTTCGAAGATGCCGAACTGGTCGAAGATCTGGGAGGCCCCGTCGCTTGGAGTCAGGTTCTCGATGTTGTCGAAGAGTCCGGCGTCGCGGGTCTGCCATCGCAGGTGGGTGGCCCAGCGGGCTCTGCCCCAGAACGACGCCGAGGAGATCCAGTAGGCGTTGTCCTTCCATCCCGCCACGTTGGGCGGCCAGAACAGGCGCTGGCCCATGTCTTTCATGTACCACTCGGGGTGGGCATCGCCGGTGCCGAGTCCGGTGCGGCTCAAGGTGGCCACCACGAACTCGGTGGGGCTGCGCACCAGGCCGGTCTTCACCTCGTTGGAGCGGAACTCGGGGCGTAGCAGGATGGCCTTCACCAGCTCGCGGATGCTCAGGGAGCTGGAACGGAAGACGGTGGCCAGGGCGTCGACCAGCGAGTCGGACGGGTCGGGGGCGGCCAGGAAGGACCACAGCTTCCGGGAGATGAACTTCGAGGTGGCCACCGCCCGCGAGCCGAAGCACAGCTCGTCGATGGTGGCTGGCCCTGACCAGTTCTGGGAGCTTCCGAACAGGGACTTCGAGCCGTTGTCATGGTGCTCGGAGTGGTAGGCGTACTGGTTCTGCTCGTTGAGGTTGTGTCCGGTCCAGGCCCGGGCGACGGTGATCACGTCGTTCTCGGTGTAGTTGCCGATACCGCAGGTGAACAGCTCCATCAGCTCGCGGCCCCAGTTCTCCTGGACTTCGCCGGCCACATTGGTCTCGTTGTCGAGCCAGATGAGCATGGCGGGGTCGAGCGCGACGGCCTGGCAGAGGTCCCTGAAGCTCCCCAGACAGTTGCGGCGGAGGAGGTCGTTCTGGTCCCACATGAGCCGCATGTCGCGGACCTTGTCGGCGCTGGTGGCGAAGTGGCCGTGCCAGAACAGGGTGAGCTTCTCGACGATTGGCGCGGCACTCGATCGCATCTGGTCGATCCACCAGGTGTTGACCAGCACCCACTTCTGGTAGGTGTCATCGTTGCCGTAGGGGAGTCCGGGCGGAGGGCCGGGGGGCGACCAGCCACTGGTGTCGAGCACCTGATCGACCGCGGCCTCCCAGCCCAGCGCCATCAGTGCAATGATCTCCCCGTCGGTGCCTCCGAAGCCGGTCCGGCTCAGTAGGTGGGCTGCGTCTGATCTCGAGATGGGCATCGCTGTGGTTCTTCCCGTCGTTCCCCAGTTGCTCCCGCATCGGCCGTTTGGCCCACATCACCTGAGCCCCTCGACCTATCTGACATCATATCGTCATATTCGTAATGCAAATGAAGTAGTTCCGGAGATGGGACCAGATCCGGTAGCGTGACCCGCCATGTGCGGCCGGTTCGTGTCGACGTCGCCCCCCGACGAGGTGGCGCGCTATTTCGGTGCCGATGAGGTGACCGAAAAGGCGCTCGATCCATCCTCGGGGCCCAACTTCAACACCGCGCCCACCACCCAGATCCTGGTCGTGCGCGATCGCGGGGACCATCGCCAGGTCGATCGGGTGCGCTGGGGTCTTGTTCCTTCGTGGGCCAAGGACGAGAAGATCGGCAACCGGATGATCAACGCCCGCTCCGAGACGGTGGCTGAGAAGAACGCCTACCGGCGGGCCTACCGCAAGCGCCGCTGCATCGTCCCCGCCGATGCGTTCTACGAGTGGGAGAAGATCGAGGGGCGGAAGGCCAAGCAGCCCTGGCTGATCCGCCGGCCCGACCGAGAGCCGTTCGCATTCGCCGGACTGTGGGAAGCCTGGTACGGCCCCAAGGACGGCGACAAGCTCGACGAGCCCGTCATCAGCTGCACGATCCTCACCACCGAGGCCAACAACGCCATGGCCGAGATCCATGATCGGATGCCGGTGATAGTGGCCCCCGCGGCCTGGGATACCTGGCTGTCCGCCGAGGTCGACGACCTGGAGGTCCTCGACAGTCTGCTGGTGCCCGCCCCCGACGCCCTCATCGAGCGCCACCCGATCTCGACCGCGGTCAACAATGTCCGCAACAACGGGCCCGAACTGGTCGAGCCCCTTCCCGATCCTGCGTCGGTCCGCCGTTGACCACCCCCCCGCCCCTGAGGCGCCGACTCGACATCCTCGTGCTGCGCTGGCAGGCGCGCCTCGATGCCGAGTGGGCCGATCGCGTTCTGCCGGGAGCCACCACCGCGCTCTTGTTCGTCTGGCTGTCCGCTCTGAGCCTGGCCCGCCACCGGGGCGTTGAAACCGGGATGGAGCTCGCCACGTGGCAGCAGGCGTCCTACCTGATCAATGATGGCTTCAAGGCCTCCAGCTCCCTGTTGGGCTCCGAGTTCCTGGCCGTCGATGTCAGCCTCATGCTCTACCCGCTGGCGGCGGTCACCCGGTTCCTGCCCACCGGCGGCACCCTGTTGTTGTTCCAGTCGGCCGCCCTCGCCCTGGGCGTGCTCCCCCTGTGGTGGTTGTGCCGGTCGGTCTGTCACCTCCGGGCGGGGGCGTCGGGAACCATCCTGCTCGCCTACGTCTTCTACCCCTCGCTCCACGCAGTGAACCTGGCCGATTTCCAGGTCGAGGCGTTGGCCCTGCCCTTCCTGTTCAGCGCGGTGGTGGCCGGCCTCACGGGGCGGTGGCGTTGGTTCTGGCCCCTCGTATTCATGGTGCTCATCTGTCGGGCCGACCTCGGTCTCACCATCGGTGGGCTCGGCATCCTGTTCATGTTCGAGGGCAAGGCTCGGGAAGGTGTGGTCACCACGGTCGTCGGTTTCGGGTGGAGCCTGGTGGCCATTTTCGCGGTGTCCCCGCTCGTCGGCGACGGCGGGTTCCTTCAGACCTCGTTCCCGGACTACGGGGCCACGGCCCCTTCGGTCCTGTGGGGCATCGTCACCAGTCCGGTCTCGGTGTTGGCCGATCTGTTCCTCGAAGAGAACTTCCGTCTCGTAGTGCTCCTGTTGGCGCCTGTCCTGTTCCTGCCGCTCGTTGCGTTCCGCTACCTCCTGCCGGCGGTGCCCAACCTGGCCCTCGTCCTCCTGGCCGATCTCGACTCCGGCACCCGGGTCGTCGAGTCCGCGGTACCGGTCGTGGTATTCGTGTTCGTAGCCGTCAGCTTCGGTGTGGCCCGCATCGGTGAACGCAACATCGAGAGGGTGTTCGTCGACCGCCGGGTCCTCAGCGCGCTGGCCCTCGCCTCGGTGGTGTTCTTCGTGTTCCAGGCCCCCAGCTCACCGTATCGGGAGCCGTGGGGGTGGGGTGGGCGTGACGAGCTGGCCCTCGCCCGAATCGGTGCCGCTGAGCTTCTGGTCGAGCGGCCCGAGCTGGCGATCCGCGCCCCCGAACCGATGCTGCCCCTCCTGGCCGAGCGGCCCCACCTGTTCCTGCTGGGAGACGAACCGCCCGTGGCCGCTCGCGCCACGGTCGACGCCCGGGTGGTGATCGTCGACAGCACCCTCCTGCCCACCTGGGCGGTCAGTGAACGCCAGGTGTTCGCCACCTCGATGCAGGAGCTGGGCTACGACCTCGTCTACGACGAAGCCGGCGTGGCCGTGTGGAGCCGGGCGTGAGTTGGTGTGGGTTCACACACCGGGGGTGGCTCCTTGGGACTTCAGGGTGGTGATGATGCGGGCGGCGGCATCGTCGAGCTCGGCGGGGTCGGGGTGGGCTGCGGCGTTGGCGAAGTCGAGGTCGTGGACCCCGCGGATGGGTACCACATGGAGATGGACGTGGGGCACTTCGAGGCCGGCGATCATCAGCCCCACCCGCACCGGATCGAACGCCTCTTGCTGGGCCTTGGCGATGGCTTGGGCGACACCGGCGAGGTGGGCGTTCAGCTCCGGGTCGAGATCGATCCAGTGGTCGATCTCGGCGATCGGCACCACCAGGGTGTGACCTTGCTGAAGGGGATTGATGGAAAGGAACGCCACTGCCCTGTCGTCGCGCCACACGAACCGGCCCGGAAGCTCGCCCTCGATGATCCTGGTGAAGATGGTGGTCATGTGGGGATCGTAGGCTGATGGGATGACCTCGTCGGCCGGTTCGTCTCCGGCACCCGAACCGGAACCCACCTACTGGGGACCGATCTTCACCATCCCGAACATCATCTCGTTCGTCCGACTGGCCTGCATCCCCCTGTTCGTCTGGCTCCTGTTCGGCCGCGAACACCGGGCCGCGGCGGCCTGGCTGCTGGCCGCCCTTGGGGCCACCGACTGGGTGGACGGATGGATCGCCCGCCGCTTCGACCAGGTATCCGAGCTCGGCAAGGTGCTCGACCCCACAGCCGACCGCATGATGTTCGTCGTGGCCATACCGGCCATTGCCATCGATGGGGGAGCGCCGGGCTGGTTCGCCACCCTCACAGTCGCCCGCGAGGTGGTGGTAGGGGTCGCCGCCATCGCCCTGGCCGGACTGGGGGTCCGACGGATCGACGTGACCTGGTGGGGAAAGACCGGCACATTTCTGCTGATGTTCGCCTTCCCGATGTTCCTCGGTTCGGTCAGCACCCTCTCGTATGCCCCAGCCCTGCGCTGGGGGGCCTGGCTGTTCGGACTCCCCGGCCTGGCCATCAGCTGGTACGCGGCGGGCGGATATGTCCCCATCGCCCTCCAGGCCATGCGGGAACGGAACCTGGGTACCTCGACCTCGACGTGAGGTCGAGTATCGGTCGTGGGGTAGGTTGGCCGTATGGAAATCCCCGAAGAGCTTCGCTACTCGCCCGAACACGAATGGGTGCGCCTCGAAGGTGGCAGCGTCCGGATCGGCATCACCGACTACGCCCAGGACGCCCTGGGCGACGTGGTGTATGTCGACGTACCCGAGGTCGGCACCAAGGTGGCAGCCAATGACACCTTCGGCGAAGTCGAGTCCACCAAGTCGGTCTCTGATCTCTACGCCCCGGTATCCGGCACCGTCACCTCAGTCAACGAGGACCTGGCCGACACCCCGGAACGCCTCAACGAGGAGCCCTACGGCGACGGCTGGCTGGTCGTCGTGGAGCTCTCCGACCCGGCCCAGTACGACGATCTCCTCGACGCCGCCGCCTACCGGAACCTCATCGACGGATGAGTCGGTGATCTCATGAGCAGCACCCAATGTGAAGAGTGTGGTCACGGGAACCAGCTCGGTTCCCAGTTCTGCTCGTCGTGCGGTCAACCTCTCGGGGTGCGGGCCAGCGATGAGACCGCTGCCCTCGAAGAGCACGAGCTAGCCGGTCTCCAAGGGGCGCCGACCCGTGGAGACCGGGTGCCGGGCCCCGGGGTGCTCGAGGTCAGTGACGGCCCCAAAGCGGGTTCCCGTTTCGAGCTGTCCGACGATGTCACCACGGTCGGGCGCCACCCCGAGAGCCGGATCTTCCTGGACGACATCACCGTGTCGAGACGCCATGTCGAAATCACCACCGCCGGCGACGGCTACCGGGTCCGCGACGTCGGTTCTCTGAACGGGACCTACCTCAACCAGCAACGGGTCGAGGAGGCCGACCTCCACAACGGCGATCTCCTCCAGGTGGGACGGTTCAAGTTCCACTTCCACCTCGAGCCGTCGTCGACCGCCTCATGATGGCCGAACACCCACACTTCTCGATTGGTGAGGTCCTGGCCCTTCTCCAGGACGAGTTCCCCGACATCACCATCTCGAAGATCCGCTTCCTCGAGAGCCAGGGCCTGCTCGAACCCGAACGGACCCCGTCGGGGTACCGCAAGTTCTACGACCTGGACATCAGCCGCCTGCGCTGGATCCTCATCGAACAGCGCGACCACTTCCTGCCCCTCCGGGTGATCAAGGAACGCCTCGACGAGGCCGGTGACGAGTTGCCCCCCCTCGAGCCGCCTCCCACCGACAACACCGTGGCCGCCACCCTGTTCGAGGCCCGACCCGATGTGGTCCAGGAGCTTTCTTCGCCCCGCAAGCCGCTGGCGTGGCAACGATCCCGGCCCGACAAGGTTGACGACGCCGATTCGTCCCCCCAAGCCGACGATGCTGCCCCGGCCGACGATGCTGCCCCGGTTGACGATGCTGCCGGCGGCGAGCCCCCAGAAGTCGCAGTCGAGACCGACACCAACCAGAGCGATGCCCCCGCCCCGGAACCGGTCACCGAACTGGCTTCAGCCCAGCAACAGGAACCCGAACCGGAGCCGGCGCCACCACCCCCTCCTGTCAGCATCACCGGCGACGCCTCGCTGAGCCGCGCCGAACTCTTGGTGGCCAGCGGACTCGACGATGAACAGCTCGAGCAGCTGGAACGGTTCGGCCTGGTCGTGGCTCGGGTTGTGGGTCTCGACACCGTCTATGACGCCGATGCCCTCGCCGCCGCCACCCATGCCGCCGCCTTGTGTGCTCACGGTCTCGAACCCCGCCACTTGCGCATGTACAAGGTCGCGGTCGAAAAGGAAGCCACCCTGTTCGGTCAACTGGTCACCCCGCTGACCCGTCAGCGCAGCCACACGGCCCGCCAGCAGGCCCAGGATCTGCTCGACGACCTGGTGGAACACGGGTCCCGGCTACGCGAGCTGGCGCTCGATCGGGAACTGCGCGGCTACCTCGGCCCCCGCTAGGTGGAAGCGGCCCCCGCTCGGAACCTGGCCACTCCCGCTCAGGTCGCGGACCGGGTCGGGGAGCTGGCCGCCCAGCTCGACCGCCTCCACCCCGAAGGTTGTGTCCTCGTGGGTGTGCTGAGAGGCGCCCTGTTCTTTCTGGCCGACCTGGCCAGGGCCATGCACACACCGGTCGAGCTGGAGTTCATCGGACTGTGTCCCTTCATCGCCGGTGATCCCGGCATCAGGCTGAGCCACGACCTCTCGATACCGGTGGCCGGGCGCCCGGTGGTGGTGGTCGAGGACCTGGTCGACACGGGGCTGACCGGACGCTGGGTAGTCGACCAGATCCAGTCCCGGGGAGCCGGGTCGGTCACCCTGTGCACCCTCGTCGACCGAACCGGCGGGAGGCTGGTGAGTTTCGAGCCCCAACTGGCCGGGTTCGAGGTGGGCGACGAAACCGTCATCGGTACCGGCCTCGACCATGCCGGCCGGTATCGCAACGTGCCCGGTCTCTGGGCCGTCGACCCGGGGGTTCTCGCCGAGGAACCCGATGCGTACCTGATGGAGTTGTTCCAGAGGGGATAGGGTCAGGACGTGGTTCCGATGGAGCTAATAGGGGTGAAGGTCCAGATGCCGGCGAACTCGCCGATTGTCGTTCTTCGCGAGGAGTCCGGCCGGAACCGCATCCTGCCCATCTTCATCGGAGGGGCCGAGGCTCAGGCCATCGCCTACGCGCTCGAAGGGGTCGAACCGCCCCGTCCCATGACCCACGATCTGCTCAAGATCATGCTCGAAGAGCTGGGGGCCACCGTCCACCAGATCCAGGTCACCGAGCTACGCGACGGCACCTTCTACGCGGAGATCACGGTGTGGCACGCCGGGACGACCAGTTCGGTGTCAGCCCGCCCCAGTGACGCCATCGCCCTGGCCGCCCGCCTCGGTACCCCGATCTTCGCGGCCGAGGGTGTGCTCGATGAGGCCGGCCACGTCGAGGAAGTCGACGAAGAGGGTGACGAGTCGGGCGACGATCCCGACGAGATGGTCGAGCAGTTCCGGGAGTTCATCGACAACGTGAACCCCGACGACTTCGCCTCCTGACCGTCCCCATTCCTCAGAATCGGTCGGCGCGGTAGTCGCAGGCCACCGCGGCGGCGATGATCCGGGTGATGGTGGCCCCGATGAGCAGGCGGCGCCGTTCCTCGCTGGCCGGTCGGCTCGCCAACAGGACGAACTGGGAGAGCGGCCACGTCAGGCCGGTCCGGAACCACGACATCGGATCCTGGCCCTGGACCCCCAATAGGTCGAGGTGACGGCTGGCCAGCCGCTCGATGAGCGCCGCATCGATGTCCGGCATGCTGGTGGCGGCCAGCCAGGCCAGATCGGCCGCCGGGTGTTGCCAGGTCGCCTGCTGCCAGTCGAGGAACACGACCTCGGTTCCCTGGGGGCCGGTTCCGAAGATGAGGTTGTCGGCCCGAGGGTCGGCGTGGGTCATGACCGCCCACGCCGGATCGCCCAGCATGGCGCTGAGGTCGTCCATCCCCTCGATCACCCCACGGACCAGGGTCAGGTCGCGGGGACCGAGGGAGGGGCCGAAGGCTGCGGTGAAGAGGGGCCAGACGGTCTCGAGCCGTTGACGATGTCCGACCATTGGATGGAGGCGGGCCCCCGCGGGGGGATCGCCGCCTCGGGTGGAGCGGTGTAGCCCGGCCAAGCAGTCGAGGGCGTCGGTGGCCTGGGCCTCGGTGAGGCCGACCACCTGATCGGGCTCGTCGCCCCGAACTCGTTCCAACAGCAGTACCCAACCGGCGCCGTGGTCTGTGGCGTCGGGGTCGTGGACACCGAGCAGGCGGGGGGCCGGCAGGGGTGGCTTCGTCAGGAATCCGGCGTACAGGTCGAGCTCACGCCGGTAGGCCCCAGAGCCGGCTATCGCCGCCGCGCCCTCGGGATCGGCGGCCGCCCGTTTGGCCACCGCGTCGATCGTCGAGCCGTCGGCCAGGGTGACCGTGACCGCGTCGACAGTGGACAGCAGGGCCCGATGGCGAGACAGGGGTTCGACCATTGTCGACACCACATCGTTGCGACCGAGGAGGGTCGCGATCAGCTCATTGGTGAGCTCGGGAAGAGGGTCGTTGACCTGCACGTGGAGGCACCCTACGCTCACTCTCGTTCACAGGGGCGTAATTTCGCGCTTGTGATCTGAGGGCCGAGTTGGGAGACTCGTAGGGGCGAGCTGCAAATACTTGTGGCGACGGTGTACGGACCGTTGCCACCCACCTCGAGGAGACTTCGTGCCCCAGACCAGCGAACCGGTGTCCGACGGCCAGCAGGACGCGCCCCAAGACCCCCAGACCCCAGAGCCCGAAGCCCGCGAGCGCGGCTTCAGTGGCAAGCGGGCCGCCGAGATCGCCGGCATCACCTATCGCCAGCTCGACTACTGGGCCCGCACCAATCTGGTCGGTCCCAGCATCGCCGAGGCCCAAGGTTCGGGCAGCCGCCGCCAGTACTCCTACCGCGACCTTCTCGAGCTGAAGGTCATCAAGAGCCTGCTCGATGCCGGCCTGCGGCTCGAATCGGTCCGCGAGGTCTTCCGCTACCTGCGCGACCAACTCGGCGAGGACATCGTCACTGCCAATCTCGTCATCAGCGGTTCGCGCAGCGTGCTGGTCCGTACCGGCGAGGAACTGATCGACATCCTCCAACAGGGCCAGGGTGTGCTGAACATCCTCCCTCTGGCCGGGGTCAAAGAGGAGATCGACGCCGCCATCGTCGAGCTCCACCCGGAGGCTGCCAATGGTGCTCCCCGTCGGGCCTTCGGCGGCTGATGCCCGACTTCGCCAACCTCTCCGAAGCCGAGCTGGCCCGCCTCCTCGACTACTTCGGGGTCGAGTGGTTGTACGAGCCGCATACGTTCGTGCTCGAGTCCGGTCCCCACGGTCAGGTGGTCGAAGCCTTCAACCCCGACTTCTTCCTGCCCGAGACCGGTGAGTACCTCGAGCTCACCACTCTCGACCAGAAGCTGGTGACGAAGAAGAACCGCAAGGTGAGGCGGCTGAAGGAGCTCTACCCCGAGCTGCCAGTCCGGCTGGTGTACCGCCGCCAGTATCTCGACCTCATGCGCCGCTTCGGGCTCGAGGCCCCCAGCTCGCTCGAGCACGAACAGCCTCTGGTGCCGGCCACGACGGTACCCGGTCTGGCCAACCCCGATTCGGTCTCAGAGGACGACGATCAGGCGCTGGCCGCCGCCGGCTGATACAGCACCACCCGGTCCTTGCCTGCCCGCTTGGCCTGATAGAGGGCGTCGTCGGCCCTCTCGACGGTCGTGTCGGGACTCATCCCCGTTTCGTGTACCGCCACTCCCGCGCTGAAGGTGGTGCGGGGCTCGGTGCCATGCCACCGAGACAGCATGCGCTCACCGGCCGCGATGGGATCGGCAATGGCGTTGCGGGCCAGCACCAGGAACTCCTCGCCACCCCAGCGCGCTGACTGGTCAGATCCCCGAAGGAACCCGCCCAGGAAGCCCGAGAACTCCTGGAGCAGTTCATCGCCGCCGGCGTGTCCGTAGGTGTCGTTGATCGTCTTGAAGTCGTCGAGATCCACCAGGATGACGGCGTCCCCCGGCTGCAGGCTCTCGAGCAGGGCCTCGGCGTGGCGGCGGTTGCCCATACCGGTCAGGGCGTCGCGAGTGGATGCCAGAGTGAGCTCACGGATGGTCATCAGCTGTTCGAGCGCCGCACCCGCCTGGGAGGCGAACAAGCCGGCGAGGTGGCTCATGTACTCGTCCTCGTCGTCATGGGGTCGTTCGAGCACCACGGCGCCCACCACCCGTCCGGCCCGGCCCAACAGGGGCATGACCAACAATGCGGTGGCCTTGTCGGCGGCGGCGATGATGTCGGGCCGGCCCTGTTCGATGACCCGGGCCAGTTGGGCCGGTAGGTCCGGTGGGGCAGGCGCGGGGCGGCCCACCGACACCGGCTCGTAGTTGTCATCGACCCCCCTGAGCACGATCGTGGCGTTGGAGCTGCGGAACACATCGCAGGCGACATCGGCTACGAGGTGGGCGGCCTGGCTCAGGTCGATACGGCCCCGGAGGCGACGGAGCGCCTCGGTCAGCCGTTCGAGGTCCTCACCTCGGGCCGCGTCGCGGTTGCGGAGCTGTCGGTAGCGCTCGAGGGCCCACGCCACAGACTCGCCGAGCAGCACACCGCCGGGGACGGCCACGATCAAGGCCGATACGGGCACCTCGCTCTCGGGTGTCGAGGTGATGAGAAAGAGCATGGCCGCGGCGGCCACCGGTGCGTAGCCCAGGGGCACCCAACGGCGATGGGTGAAGCCCAGCATCCCCAGGAGAACGACGATCAGGGTGGGGTAGGCGGCGGCGGCCTCGGAATCGGTCGAGAGGTTCGACATCAGGTCGCCGATCAACAAGACGGCCAGGACCGCGGTGACCAGGGCCAGCGAAGCCGATGACCCCCACCGGTCCCACGGCAGGACACTGGCCACGCCGGCCACGAGCATGACCATGACCCCGGTGATGATCACTGCTCCCCGGTTGGTCGTGCTGTCGCCGCCCAACAGGGCCAGCACCACCAGGAACAGACCGAGACCACACAGTACGGCCGCGGTGAGGCGACCGGAGGCCTCAGCAGAGGCCGACTCCCTGGGCGTATCGCGCGGGCGAGGTTCGGACATGGGGCTCCCGCTACTAGCCGAGACCGTAGGTGGCCGTGAGTTTGGGGTCGTCCCCGTCGACGACCGCGGCCCGGCCAGTCTCGATCATGTGGAGGAGGTGGGCGTGGACCGATCCGGCCGCCGGATACCACAGGCGTTTGTCGTACGCCGCGTACATGTCGGGGATGAAGTCGGCGATCTTGTGAGGGCCCTTCGCAAGGTAGCTCAGGATCTGCTTCTCACGGTCCTCGCGGTGCTCGATGAACGAGCCCACGTACTCGCGGGGGTTGGGGATGGCCGGCCCATGGGTGGGCAGGTACTGGTCGACATCGAGAGGCAGGAGCTTGCGTAGAGAGTCGAGGTAGTCGCTCATGGAGCCGTCGGGGGGCCCGACCACGCTGGTGGCCCACCCCATGACGTGGTCACCGGAGAACAGGGTTTTCTCCTGGGGGAGCTCGAAGCACACATGGTTCGAACAGTGCCCGGGAGTGTGGTGGGCGATGAGGGCCCAGCTCTCGGCTTCGAGCACGTCGCCGTCGTTCAGCTTCTGGGCGGGGAAGAAGTCGGTGTCGGGCCCCTCACGCTTCAGCTCATCGGGGAGGTCCTCCCACTCCTTTTCGTACCGCTTGCGTTCGTCGTCGGAGATGTAGGCGGAGAAGTCGACCTTGTCGTCGGGGTCGACGGCGCGGACCTCACCGTGGGGGCCGAAACCGTAGGTGGGGGCCCCGGTGCGTTCGCTGAGTGGCCCCGATGCGGGGGAGTGGTCGCTGTGGGTGTGGGTGACCAGGATGTGGGTGACCGTTTCGCCCGGCTCGAGGGCGGCCACTATGTCGTCGACGTGGGAGTCGAGGGGTGGGCCGGCATCGATCACGGCCACCCGGCCCCGGCCCACGATGTAGGTGCCGGTGCCCTTGTAGGTGAACGGGTTGGGGTTCTGGCAGATGACCCGTCTGACCAAGGGTGACAGCTGATCGGCTGTGCCGTAGTCGAATTCACCGAGATCTCGATGATGCTGGATTTGGACCGCCATCTCGGGCCCTCCCCTCCGGGTCTTGGACTGCCGAGCATGCCCGCTCCGCCCCCCATCTGCACGTCATCTGGACCGTATACCCCATGGCCCACCTCTCCGCCCCACCATTACCTTGGGGTGAAGCGCGACACTCCGGGGCACGGCGATGGTCTTCAACTCTCTGCAATATGCGGTGTTCCTGCCGTTCGTCGTGCTGCTCCACTGGGCCTTGCCCGCCCGTTTTCGCCTGACTCTCATCGTCTTTGCCTCCTATGTCTTCTACGGCAGCTGGGACTGGCGGTTCCTGTCCCTCCTGGTCATCTCGACCCTGGTCGACTTCACGGTGGGCGATCGGTTGCACCGCGAGGTTTCCCACGACAAGCGGCGGCTCTGGCTCCTGCTGAGCATCGTGGTGAACCTCGGCATCCTCGGTGCCTTCAAGTACTCCAACTTCTTCGTCGACTCGGCTGTGGACCTGCTCAACGGTGCCGGCCTGGGGCCCAACGAACCCCTGCTGCGGGTGATCCTGCCGGTCGGCATCAGCTTCTACACGTTCCAGACGCTGAGCTACACGATCGACATCTACCGGGGCCGGATCGAACCCACCAAGTCCCTGATCACCTTCGCCGCCTATGTGGCGTACTTCCCCCAGCTGGTGGCCGGACCCATCGAGCGGGCCCAGCGACTCCTGCCCCAGCTCGAAGCCGAGCGTCACAGTCCCGATCTTGCCCGCGTCCAGTCGGGTGTGGGCCTCATCCTGCTGGGTCTGATCAAGAAGGTTGTCCTGGCCGACACCATGGCCCCCCTGGTTCAGACCGCGTTCACCGACCCCGACTCTCAGGGAAGTGTCGCCTTGGCGGTGGGCGTGTTGGCCTTCGCGGTGCAGATCTATGGTGACTTCTCCGGATACAGCGACATCGCCCGTGGTTCCTCGCGGCTCCTGGGGATCGAGTTGGTGGTCAACTTCCGCCAGCCCTACCTGTCAGAGAACATCACCGATTTCTGGCGCCGTTGGCACATCTCCCTGTCCGACTGGCTGCGTGACTACCTCTACATCCCGCTGGGTGGCAACCGGGGCGGCCAGGTCAGGACCTATCGGAACCTGATGCTCACCATGCTGATTGGTGGGCTCTGGCACGGTGCCAGCTGGAACTTCGTCGTATGGGGTGGGCTCCATGGCGGATATCTGGCCGTGCACCGTCTCCTCCGCGACCGGGTGCCGGCCCGCGAGCACCCACCGATGGCCACCCGGGTCGGGGCGTGGGCGTTCACCTTCGCGTTGGTCAACCTGGCGTGGGTCTTCTTCCGGGCCGACTCGTTCGATCAGGCGTTCAGCGTGGTGAGCGGTCTAATGGCGGTTCGGGGTGGAATGCCACCCATCGAGGATCTGATCCTGGTCCTCTTCGGCCTCGGCGGCACCGCCCTGATCGATCTCATCCTTCAGTCCCGCCTCGACCTTCCCCGCGAAGCGGTCCGGCACCCGATCGGCGCCGGCGTCGGGGTGGGCCTCGGTCTGGTGGGCCTGGTCCTGTTCAGCGGCAGCACAGTCGTCCCCTTCATCTACTTCCAGTTCTGACATGACCATGACTCCTGACCCCCTCCACGACGACGCTGCCCCGCGTGGCCCGTCGGCCGTTCGCTCGTCGGTACTGCGTCTTCTCGCGGCCGCGGCTGTTGTCGTACTGGTGGCCGAGCTGGCGGCCCGGGTGGTGGGCGGTCAGCTGGCCGAACCCCTGGCCTGGTACGACGCGACCACCCAGCTCAAAGACGGGCAGGTCGACGAGTTGGCCGGTACCGGCCTCGATGACATGGTCATCGGGACATCGATGACCCTCCGGGGATTCGACACCCAGACCTATGTCGACGCCACCGGGCGGACGGCATACAACGCCGCCCTGCCTGGCGCGGTGCCGTCGGTGAACGAACGCTGGCTGCTCGACGAGATCCTGCCCCGAGTTCGAACCGGCCGGGTGATCCTGGGCATTCAGACCATCGATTTCTCGGCCGAACTCCACGACGAGAACCTGGCCCGCTGGGAAGCGGCTCGCTCCACCCGCACCGGCTTCCTGGGCTCCCTGGAGCGCTGGGGGTCCTCGGTCAGCGGGTTGATCCGGCACCGTCAGGAACTGCGCGACCCCGTCGCGTGGATGAACTTGGTGCGCGACCGGCCCGGTCCGATCGAGGACACGGCAGGGACCCTGACCGACCTCGGCTTCCGCGACGTCTACGTCGACGATTTCACCGACTTCGCACGCGACCGTACGGCCCACGAGCTCGCCACGATCAACCTCGAGGCGGCCTCCGAGGCCATCACCCGCATGGCCTCTGCGCTCGAGGCTGAGGGCATCGAGCTGGTGCTTGTCGAGATGCCGGTGCCGCAGGCCTACATCGACCTCCACCTCGAGGGGCAGACCAGCTACGACGAGATCCGCGCCCACTACCGGGGTCTGGCCGACAACCTTGGGATCGAGCTCATCGATCTGGCCACCGATTGGGACGCCGACGAGCGGTTCACCGACTACACCCACCTCGATGTCGTGGGGGCCCAGAGGGTGGCTGAACTGGTGGCTGGTCAGCTCAACTGATCGAGCCCGATCCGGCTAGGTCAATCCTTGCCCCTCGGTGGTGAGACCGCCCAAGTGTGAGGTGTCGTTGAAACGTCGGAGCTGCCATTCGTCACCGTGCACCACGAGATGGTGGACCGAGCCGTTGTCGGCCCCCATGAATGCGAAGGGACGCGAGCCGGTGGCGTGGTGCAGCAGGGTGGCGATCACCCCGCCGTGCACGAAGACCGCGACCCTCTGATCGGGGTGGCTGTCGTGGATGCGCACGACTGATCCCACGGTGCGGCTCCGGAGCTCCTCGGTGGTCTCGGCGCCCGGGATGTGACCCCACTCGCCCTCGATGTGCATCTTGACCACGGCGGGGTGCTCTTCGGCGGCCATCTTGCGGAACAGTCCACCCTCCCAGTCGCCCAGGAACACTTCGTGTAGGCCGGGGTCGAGTTGGGGCTCGAGGTCGGAGTAGCCGATCAGGGGAGCGGCGGTCTGGAAGGTCCGCTGAAGCTTGGTGTGATAGATGGCGTCGATCGTCTCGTGCCTCAGCCGCTCACCCACCTGGTGAGCCTGCTGCTGGCCGAGCCCGGACAGGGGTGGATCGCCGTGTCCGTCGACCAGGTCGAACGGGTTGTCGGGGTCGGCAGCCTGGGACTGGCCGTGGCGCACGAGAAGGATCTCGGTGGCGCCGGCCGGGGCCTCGAACGGCTTCTGGGGGTAGGTCTGGGCCATGGTGCTCCTGGACTCGGTTCGGCTTCGAGGTTAGAGGCTTCCCGTTGATCCGTTAGCGTCGAGCGGGTGACTACGCATCTTCCTCCCGAACCCGAGCGTCGCCCTCATGTCCGTGAGTTCCACGGCGACCGGTTCGAGGACCCCTGGTTCTGGCTGCGCGACCGCGACGATCCTGGCGTCATGGCCCACCTGGAGGCCGAGAACGCCTACGCCGACATTGTGCTGGCCGGGCAGTCTGGGCTGCGCGAGGAGCTGTTTGACGAGTTCCGGTCCCGGATCCAGGAGACCGATCTGAGCGTCCCTGTAGCCCGCGGGCCGTGGTGGCACTACGCCCGCACGATCGAGGGCGAGCAGTACCCGATCCGGTGCCGGACCCCTCGCGCGGCCGCCGACCACCATCCTCGGGTGGATGACTCCCTCGAGGGCGAGCAGGTTCTGCTCGACGGCAATGCTCAGGCTGGCGACGGCGACTATTGGGCGCTGGGGACCTGGGAGGTCAGCCCCGACGACTCTCTGGTGGCCTGGGCCGACGACTTCGATGGCGACGAGGTCTACCGGCTCCGGTTCCGGTCCCTGTCCGACGACGGGTCGACCGCACCCACCGATCTCGATGACCAGGTCGAGGGGATCTCGGCCGGCGGAGCGTGGGCCGCGGACTCGCAGACCTTCTTCTACCTCCGACTCGACGAGGCCCACCGGCCCCATGAGGTGTGGCGCCACGTGCTCGGCACCGACCCGGTCGACGATGTCCTGGTCCACAATGAGACTGACGAGCGGTTCTGGCTGGAGGTGTCGCGCAGCCGTGACGACCGCTTCATGCTGATCCATGCCGGATCCAGCGTGACCGACGAGGTGTGGACCATCCCGGCCGACCGGCCCTTCGAGGCCCCGCGGGTGGTCTCGCCCCGCCGCCAGGGCATCGAGTACCGGGTCGACCATCACGACGGCCAGTTCGTCATCCTGACCAACGACCAGGCCGAGACCTTCCGGGTGGTGACCGCACCCGACACCAACCCCGGCCCCGACCACTGGACCGAACTAGTGGCCGACGACCCCACCCTCATGATCAACGGCCTGGGGTCCTTCCGCGACCATCTGGTCCTGGCCGAGCGGCGCAACGGCGTCCAAGGGATCCGGGTCCGCCGGTGGGCCGACGGCACCGAGTGGGTCATCGAGCAACCCGAGGAGGTCTCCACCGCCGATGTGGGCTCGAACCCCCAGTACGACTCCACGCTGCTCCGCTACGGCTACTCGTCGATGGTCACCCCATCGAGCGTGTACGACTACGACCTCGAGACCCGCGAACGCACCCTGCTCAAGCAACAGCCGGTGCTGGGCGGCGTAGACCTCGACGCCTACCGGAGTGAGCGCCTGTGGGCCACCGCCCCGGATGGCACCCAGGTGCCGGTCAGCATCGTGTGGCGTCCGGACCGCCGGCCCGCGGGCCCGGGCCCGGTGGTGCTGTACGGCTACGGGTCCTACGAGATCTCCATGGATCCCGGGTTCTCACCCTTTCGTCTCAGCCTCCTCGATCGCGGGGTGGCGTTCGCCATCGCCCACATCCGGGGCGGGGGTGAGATGGGGCGCCGCTGGTACCTCGAAGGCAAGGAGCTGAACAAGATCAATACCTTCACCGACTTCGTGGCCTGCGGGCGCCACCTCGTCGAGTCGGGGTGGGCCCAGCCCGGGCAGATCGTGGCTCGCGGTGGGTCGGCTGGTGGACTCCTGATGGGAGCGGTGCTGAACATGGATCCCGGGCTCTGGGCTGGGGTGGTGGCCGAGGTGCCGTTCGTCGACGCCTTGAGCACCATCACCGACCCCAGCCTGCCCCTCACCGTCATCGAGTGGGAGGAGTGGGGCAATCCCGTCGACTCGGCCGAGGTGTACGCCTACATGAAGAGTTACACGCCGTACGAGAACATCCCCGAGGGTCAACTGCCGGCGGTGCTCGCCACCGCGGGCCTGTCCGATCCGCGGGTCGGGTACTGGGAGCCGGCCAAGTGGGTGGCCCGCCTGCGGGAACGCGGTCAGGGCGGTGAACGGGTTCTGCTGCGCACCAAGCTGGGCGCAGGACATGGTGGTCCGTCCGGGCGTTACGACGCCTGGCGCGACGAGGCCTTGGTCATGGCCTTCCTGTTGGCCAACCTCGATCCCCAAGCCATCGAGGGACAAACGTGTGGCATCGGCGGCGTCAACTCGTGATACCGGCCCCGTGCTCGAAGCAGTAGGACTCACCAAGTCATACGGAGACGTCGACGCTCTCGACGGCGCCGACCTGGTCGTGGACGCTGGCCAGATCGTCTCCTTGTTGGGCCGCAACGGGGCTGGCAAGACGACCCTGCTCTCGATCGTGGCCGGCTTGCTCACCCCCGACTCGGGCCAGGTCCGCATCGGCGGGATCGATGTCGCGGCCGACCCGGTGGCGGCCGCCCGGCAACTGGGGATTGCCCCCCAGGAGACGGGTATCTACCGGGTACTCACCGTGGCCGAGAACCTCCGCTTCTTCGGTGAGCTGGCCGGTGTGCCCCGATCCGAGCTCCGACACCGGGTCACCGGAGTGGCCGATCAGTTGGGCCTGGGACCCCTTCTCGATCGGCGGGCCGACCAGATCTCGGGAGGCGAGGCCCGACGTCTCCACACGGCCTGCGCCCTGGTCCACCGGCCCCGCCTGCTGATGCTCGACGAACCAACCGTGGGGGCCGACGTGGCCACCCGCAACCAGCTCATCGACGCGGTGAAGGAGCTCGCCGACGACGGGGCCGCGGTGGTCTACACCACCCACTATCTCCCCGAGGTGGTCAGCCTCGGCGCTGACATCGTCATCATCGAGCAGGGGCGTATCCTGAGCCGGGGCACCCGTCGCGAGCTCATCGACCGGCACCGGACCGCCGGGCTCCTCGTCGGCTTCGCCGGCACCTTGCCCGTCGAGCGGCTGGCCGACCTCCACCCGGTCGAGGAGTCGCCCGGCTACTGGCGGCTGACCAGTGAGCTCGGGGTGGCCGAACTGGTCGGCCGTCTGGGACCCGATGCCGCCCAGCTGACCAGCGTCGAAGCCCTCCAGCCCGACCTCGAGACGGTCTTCCTGGCGGTGACCGGGCGTTCACTCGACACCGAACCGGGGCACGACGGCGAGGAGGCCACGTCATGAGAGCGGTGCTCACCCTGACCCGCCGCGAGTTCCTCCTCATGAGGAGGGACCCGGCGTTCATCGTCATCTTCTTCGCCATGCCCCTGGTGGTGATGCCCCTGTTCGAGACCACGATGGGCCTTTCCCTCCAGGCCTCGGGCTTCGACGACGCCTCGGGCGCCGAACAGGTAGTACCCGGCCAGGTCGTGCTGTTCGGGTTCTTCATCGGCAGTTCGGTGGCCTTCGCCGTGTTCCGCGAACACGGCTGGAAGACCTGGGACCGCCTGAGGGCCTCGGCCGTGGGGCCCCGAACCCTGCTGGCCGGCTTCGGGCTGCCTTGGATCGTGCTCCACGTCGCCTACCAGGTGACTCTGATGGTGGTCGGCGCCCTGTTCCTGGGTCTGCGCCTCAACGGCGGTTCGGCCCCGGCCGTCCTGGCGGTCATGATCGGCTACGCCGTCTGCGTGATCCCCCTGGTCCTGCTGATTGCCGCCACCTTCCGGACCGCCAACCAGGTGAATGGCATCACCAACTTGATGGCCATGGTTCTGGGCGGCCTGGGTGGGGCCCTGGTGCCCCTCGACCAGCTTCCCGGCTGGGCCCAGGGCATCGCCCCCGCCACCCCCCAGTACTGGGCCATGGAAGGCCACCGGCGGGTCTTTCTCGAGGGTGGCGGCCTGATCGACGTCCTCGTGCCCGTGGCCGTCCTGGTGGGGGCCGGCCTCGTCCTGGGCCTGCTGGCCGCCGTGCGCTTCCGGGCCGACGAGACCAAGGAGTTCTTCGCCTGATCCCGGCTACGGGCGCGAGTTGGCGAACGGCGTGGGTGTCGGTGTGGGTGGCACAGTGTCGGGACACCCAAGACAAGGGAAGACCCTCACGGCAGCTGACGTGATACGGAGATGGCTGGGCCTTCCGGCAGCCTTGGTGCTGTTGGCTTCGGCTTGTTCGGGTAGCTCGGCCCCTGAGGCCGATGACGACCTGATCCAGACCGGATCGTCATCCGATGAAGATGACCCTGGTGACGAAGACGTACCAGATGATGAGTCCGACGACGACGTCGGGTCATCCGGTGGTTCGGGGGACTTCCAAACCGTGTTCGGCCTCCCGCCCGGCGACTCGGTTGAGACTGGTTGGGCGCCCTATGTCCGCAACGAGACCGGATTCGGCGTCGACGAGAGCGTGGTCTTCGAGGTCAGGGGCGCGACCGTCGAGGAGATCATCGCGTTCTACCAGGAGACCCTCCCGGCCATGGGCTATGTCGTCGACGACCCGATCGATCTCGGTGGGACCATCGCCCTCAACACCTCCGACCCGGCGAGTCCGGGAACCACCGGCGGCTGACCTCAGTCGAGCCAGCTCGCGGGCTCACCCTTCTGGGGGGAGTTGAAACGAGCGGCGAACGATGGGGTCTCGAACATCTCATTGGTGACACCGAAACCGAACAGGTACTGGCCCACCCGGCGCATCTGCATCTCCTCGGCCCCCTCGGTGATCCGGTATCGGCGGTGGTGCCGGAAGATGTGCTCGAAGGGCATGTGGCGGCTGTAGCCGATGCCGCCATGGACCTGGATGGCCCGATCGGCGGCCTGGCCCACCAGACGGTTGGCCCGATAGTTGCACATGGCCACCTTGTCGGAGATCTCCACCCCGGCATCGACCTGGTCGAGCTGCCAGGCCGTCTTGCGGATCAGCTCGCGCAACATGGCCGCCTCGGTGTGCAGCTCGACGAGGGGCCACTGGATGGCCTGGTTGGCCGACAGGGCCCGGTCACGGATCATGCGCTCACGGGAGTACTTGACCGCCTCGTTGATGCAGTACTGGGCGGCCCCCAGACTCGACGCCGCCTGGCGGATGCGGTTCTCGTGTACGAACAGCTGGGCGGTGTCGAGACCCTTGCCCTCGGTGCCGAGGATGTCGGCGTCGGAGACCCTCACATTCTCGATGCTCACTTCGGCGTGGTCGGTGGGCATGTTGTAGGTCCACCACATGAACTCGACGGTGAAACCGGGGGTGTCGACCGGCACGATGAAACAGGTGATGCCGTTGGCCTCGCCCGGGTTGCCTGAGGTGCGGGCGAACACATAGTCGTGGCTGGCGGCGTGCATACCGGTATTCCAACGCTTCGCTCCGTTGATCACCCACTCGTCGCCGTCGCGGTAGGCGGTGGTGTGCATGCGGGTCGCATCGGTGCCGGCCATGGGCTCGGTGAGGCCGAAGCCGATCCGGGCTGTGCCCTCGAGCATCTTGGGGATCCAGTAGTTCTGCTGGTCCTCGGATCCGAATTCCTCCATCATGAGAACCGTGGGGAAGTTGCCGACGATCGAGCTCTCGTTCTGAAGGTCGTTGTGGAGGCCCAGCCCCTTGGTGGCCAGGTGCTCACGGATGATCGCCATCCCGAGGTTGGTGCCGCCCGATCCACCGAACCGTTCGGGCAGCCCGTAGTACAGGAAACCGGCGTTGGCCGCCCGTTTGCGCATCTCGCCGAGCAGGACCTCCCAGTCATGGTTGGGCCAGCCGTTGCGCTCCCAGTCGGTGCGGCTGTCCTCGCGGCGATGATCGAAGAACCGGATGTTGTCGTCCTGCCGTTCCAGGGGCTTGATCTCGTCCTCGATGAACTGGTCGAGCTCGTCGAGTGTCTGTTGGATGTCGGCGGGAATGTCGAAGTCCACGGCTGGCCTCTCTGGTTCGGTCCTGGGTCTCGGAGGCGATCGTACGCGCTCCAGCTCAAGCTCGGGGCCGGGCGCGCCGATCCTTCGCTGGATGAGCAACCGACGCCTGCGCCGATCATCGTCGGCCACGGTCATCGATCGTGCCAAGGATGGTGACGAACAAGCCTTCGGTCTCCTGTTCCGGGAGAATCACGCGATCCTGGTGCGCTACGCCGGTGGTTTGGGCACCCGCAACCCCGAAGACGTAGTGAGTCAGGTGTGGTTCGAGGTGGCCCGCTCGATCGGATCCTTCGAAGGAGACGAGTCCAACTTCCGGGGGTGGATCTTCACCATTTGCCGCCGCCGGGTCATCGACGCCCACCGCACCCGGAGTCGCCGCCCGGAGACTCCCGTGGCCGAGCCGGCCGCCCCTCACCCTTCCCCTCCAGCCGACGAGGAGCTGGACGCCGCCGACCGGGCGGTGGAGCTGATGGCGTCGTTGCCCCAAGCCCAGGCCGAGGTCATCATGCTGAGGGTCATCGCCGGGCTGTCGGTCGAGGAGGTCGCGGAGCTCACTGACCGCCGGCCGGGCACCGTCCGGGTCCTGGCTCATCGGGGCCTCCGCCAGCTGGCCAAGCTGCTCCAGGCTCCCGCGGAGCTCTGGGCTGTCGCCGAGATCACCGACGATGGCGCAGACATCATCCCCTTGCCCACGACCGCCCCCCAATCATCGTGACCCGGAAACCGAGAGATCTCGCCCCCGGTGTAACGCGTCGGGCTGCACCGGAGCTGTATCGGTTGTGAGTGGCCATCCCGATCCCGAGGATCTCGATCCGAGTGTCAGCGAAGCCCTGCTGTCGGGCACCGACCCCTCTGTTGCGCCTGACGTGGCCTCGGTTCTGGACGCACTCCGTTCTCCAGCTCATGGGGCGGAATTCGCCCCCGCCGCCGATCTCGTACCCCGGCTCGCCCAGGCCGCACGCGACGCCCGGAAGAGCGGTGCCCTGGCCCGCGGCACCGGGCGCATGGTCGTGCTGGGCGCGGCTGGGGCCGTGCTGGCTGGAGGCGCTGCTGCTGCCGCCACCGGCGCTCTCGACTCGATCCTGCCCGCCCCTCAACATCCTGTCGTGGTGGAGATGGCCGATCCCGAAGACGGCCCGGAAGCGTCGGCCCGCGTCGAAGAGGAGGACGGTGAGGTGTTCGAGCCCCCGGCCGTCCCCGCGCCGCCGGGTCCTCATCTGATTGTCGAGATCCCGCTGGATCCGCCCGAATGGCTCACCGAGGAGGTCCACGCCATCTGCGCCGATCCTGACGCCAACCACGGCGAATACGTCTCATCGGTGGCCCACATGGACGACGAGGACCTGGGCGACGACGTCGGAAACCACGGCGGAGCCGTGAGCCAGGTCGCTCAGGACAAGGACTGCGACGGTCAGGCCGACGACAAGGACTCCGAGGATGACGGTGACCACGGCGAAGACGGTGACCACGGCGACGATGGAGACGACGGCTCAGAGGATCGAGACGGCGACTCCGACGACGAGTCAGGTCAAGGTCATGGCCCGAAGCCCAAGAAGCCCAAGAAGCCCAAGGGTGACGATGGTGACGATGGTGACGATGGTTGACCAGCCGGGTCTGGTCAGGGGAGCTCGAGCACGGTGACCTGACCGGTATCGCCGTCGACCTCGATCAGGGCGCCGTCGGGAATCTTTCGGGTCGCGTCGGTCACCGACACCACACACGGGATACCCAACTCACGGCTCACGATCACCGCATGGCTCATGACCGCCCCGACGTCCACGACAACCGCCTCGGCGGGCACGAACAGGGGTGTCCAGGAGGGATCGGTGATGGGTGCCACGAGCACATCACCTGGGCCCAGACTGCCCGGGTCTGATGGGTCGAGAACCACACGGGCCCGGCCCTGAGCTTTGCCGGCACACCCGGCGATGCCCTGGAGGACAGCTCCGGGGTCGACGACGTCGGCCTTGGAGTCACGCCTCTCCCAGGTGTCGGGAGGGGGCTGCGGGCCCGAGAACACGAAGGGCGGAATCCGCTCGGAGAGTTCGAGGTGGCGTGCTCTGCGCTCGGCGATGGTGTCGAGCCACGGGGTGGGATCGGCTACGAATTCGGTGAACTCTTCGAGGGTGAGCAGGCAGGAGTCGACGGGGTCGGCCGGTCCGCCACGCTCGTGGGCCCGGCGGGCCAGCTCACGCTGGACGAGGCGGGTGGAGTGGACGGCTCGGATGATCGAGGTCTTCGACCGTTCGCGGCCCTGGGAGAACAGGTGGGCGGAGGCCAGGGCTCGATCGAACTGGACCCGGTCGGGGCGCGACAACCGGGAGCGGGCGTCGGCTGTGGCTTCGGCCCGCCGGGCCTTGAGCTGGCCCGACTGGATTCCCGGAGCATGGTCCGATGCCGCGTTGCGCATCCGGTCGACGGCGGCGTGGGCCAGCCGGGGCTTGAGCTCCCAGGTGTCAGATGAGAGGTCCCACTCGTTCGGCCCCCGGAACCCGAACTCGTCGATGAAGGCCCCGAACGCCACGAGGTACTCGGCGGCCATGGGCTCTGCCGCCAGCCGCTGGTCGAGTCCGTCGAATCCCTCGTCGTAGACCCGGGTCAGTTCGGGCGAGACCGCTACCTGGCGGCCCAACGCCCAGAGGCTGGTGGAGGGCGCCGCCGACTCCACATCGCCGATGCCGCCCAGCAACGGGATCTGGAGGTTGAGGTCGCCGAGCTTCTTCTCGCAGAGCTCGGCCACCATTGCGGCGCCCACGGTGACCTGGGTGGTGGTCAGCAGGTGATGGTGGAAGAGGTGACGGAACACAGGCTGGAAACGGGTGAACACGGCGAGGAGCTCTTCGTCGGAGGAATCGAGTGGTGGCACCGAAGCCAGCCACTCGTCGACCTTCTGCTTGTCCTCCTCGAGGGCGGGGAGGCTCTTGGCAAACAGGGTCTTGCCCAGCCCCTTGGCAATTCGAAGGCTGGCTTTGAGGTTCTTGTCGCCCGGGCGGGGTACGTAAGGCGGGGCGTCGGACTCGCCGAAGAACTGCTGGTCGATGGCTTCGACGCTCGAGCCCGGTGCCCTCAGCCCCACCATCCGCACGTACGACGCGTTGATATAGCAGTAGCCGCCGAAGACACCCAGGATCACCATGGGGTCGTCACCGAAATCGCCGGCGGCCACCACGCCGAAGTCGCGGTAGGCCTGGCGCCATCCGTTCTCGGCTTCGCCTCCGTAGATCGACCAGCTGAGTGGGTAGACAACGAGTGGGAACACCTCGCCCACATTGCCGCGCGTATAGAGCGGCCAACGCTCGCTGGGGTCGTTGTCGGCCATCCAGATTCGTTCGGGGGCCGAGTCGGGCGTGGTGGTCATCGGTGGTCCTCGTGCTCGCAGGGATGGTCAGTCGTTGTCGAGAGCGGCGAAGGCCTCCCTCATGGTGCGGATGGCCGCTGCCGCGGCGGGGAAACCACGGTAAACGGTGGCCTGGACCGCGACCTCTTCGATCTCGTCGCTGGTCAGACCATGGTTCAGGGCCGCCCGGGTGTGGACCCCCAGTTCCCTCTCGGCGCTCAGGGCTACGAGGATGGCCAGGGTCACGAGACTGCGGTCGCGGGGGCTGAAGGTGTCACGGCTCCAAACCTCACCGAAGGCCCAGTCGAAGGCCAGCTCGCCGACCCCGCCCAGGCAGTCGACAAGGGCGGCGCGGGCGGCTTCGGGATCGGGGCTGCTGCGCCCTCCGGTCATATGACCCAAGACTGCTGTCGCCTGCTCTCGTCGGTCTTGATCGGAAGACAGGGTGGCCCCCCGCCGCTCCGGCGAATCGTCGAGGACCCGGTCGATCACCCGGCGGGCGGCGAGGGCGATGGGGAACCCCGCGTAGCTGGCGCACTGCACCAGGATCTCGTCGATCTCAGCTCTGGTGACTCCGTGGTTCAGGGCCCCGCGGGCGTGGGCCCGGAGCTCACCGTCGCCGCCGACCACGATCAGGAAGGTGACCACGATCATGCTGCGATCGCGGCGCGACAACTGGGGGCGGCTCCAGAGATCGCCCAGCACATGGTCGGTGGCCCAGGTGCCCAGCGGGCCCCAGCGTTGCTCCATCGCGTCCACCACGCTGGCGTCTATGGTCTGGCCGGTCAGGGTCGACATGACGTCGAGCCCCGCCTCTCGCCTGTTGTCGCTGCTGCGCACAGCCCCCTCCGTCGAACTCGTCCGTCGTTCCGGCGCACACCCTAGTCTCGTCACTCGGAGCGCCCCGCCGGTCCGTCGCGGCCGTGCGTGGGTCATTGCCGTAGATCTTGGCGGGGACCGTGCGACACTGTCGCCGTGCGGTTCTCGTGGCGAGGTGCAGTGAACTCAGTGGGCCTGATCGTGGCCATGGTCGCGCTCGTCGTGCTGATGCTCGGGCTGCTCATGTCGTTGCGGCGAACCTGGAACGAGGGCCTCACCTCGAGCGTCCCCGAGGACGTCTCGGGAACGGCCACCACGTCCACCACCCTCTTCGGTGACCCTGCTTCGGTGGCCACGACCACCACCACCATTCCCATCGGCGATCTGCATGCCCCCGGCGAGGTCACGGTTCTGGTGGGCAATGGTGCGTTCGTGAGCTCCGGTGCCCGGCAGGTCGGGTTGGCCGGCGCCGCCAGCAAGGTGGTGTCCGACGCGGGCTACAACACCGTGGCCCGAAACGCCGAGCCGGCGGTGGTGTCGATCGTGTACCACGCCACCGACTACCGGGCCGATGCGCTGACCGTCGCCGCCCTGCTGGGCATCCCCAGTGAGGCGGTGGGTGGATTTCGCGAGACAATCGAGGTCGATCCGGGCCAGGCCCAGGTGGTGGTCGTTCTGGGTCCGGAGGCCATCGACTCCCTGTTGGTGTCGGCGCCGCCCCCGGTCACCTCAGCGCCCGCCACCACGACCACCACATCGCCCAGCGGGGCCTGAACAGACTCAGTCTCCCAGCGAGGGTCCGGTGATGTCGAGCGGCGTCTCGGGGATCCGGCCATCCATCAGGTCGGGCAGGAACTCGCGCATCCGGGTGGGCAGGGTCTGGATCTCGGCGGCCAGAAGGTCTTCGAGGGTCCACCAGCGGCTCTCCATGAAGGCCAGGGCCTCGAGCGCCTCGAGGTGCTTCGCTCCCACCACTGAGGCCTGGTCGGCCCAGGCCACGTGGATGTACTCGTCCTGATCGAAGTGGTAGCCGGCGAAATCGTATTCGACGTGTTGGGTCCAGATACAGGGACCCATCTCGATGTCATGGATGCCGGATTCCTCGACTACCTCGCGGCGAGCGGCCTCCAGGCTGGTCTCGCCGGGGTCGATGCCGCCCCCGGGAATCTCCCACCAGGTGCCCTTCGAGGCATCACCGGGATCGCGGCCGTGGATCAGGTACACGAACCCACTGCGATCGAGCAACACGGCCCGTGCCGCCACCCGCTTGAATGTCCAGGCCACCTGGTCCTCCTCTGCCCGCATCAGCGGGTTCTCCCCGTCGCGGGTCGGGTCAGTTTCGCATCTGGGCCCCAGCGAAGTAGAACATGACCTGTGAGCCCTGCTCTGCCCACTGACCGGTCACCCTTCCTGCGGTTCACCGCTGACCAGTGGGCCCAGCTACGAGCATCGACCCCGATGACGCTGACCGAGGACGACCTCGAACAGCTCCGGGGTATCAACGAAGAGGTGTCGATGCAGGATGTGGCCCGCATCTACCTGCCGACGTCGCGCCTGCTCAACCTGTATGTCGGGGCCATTCAGGACCTGTACCGGGCCACCGACACCTTCCTCGGCAAGCTGCCCGCCAAGGTGCCCTACGTCATCGGCTTGGCCGGTTCGGTGGCTGTGGGCAAGAGCACCACCTCACGAATTCTCAAGGCCCTCCTGGCCCGCTGGCCCAACCATCCGCGGGTTGATCTCATCACCACCGACGGGTTTCTCTACCCGAACGCGGTTCTGGCCGAGCGGGGGCTGATGGAGCGCAAGGGTTTCCCAGAGTCCTACGACGTCAAGGGACTCATCGACTGCGTGGCCCAGATCAAGTCGGGAGAACCGCGTATCGAGGTGCCCCTCTACTCGCACCTGGTGTACGACGTCCTGCCCGACGACTACAAGGTCATCGAAGAGCCCGACATTGTCATCGTCGAAGGCATCAATGTGCTCCAGACCAGCGCCTCATCCAGTACGAGCAACAACAACTCGATGTTCGTGAGCGACTTCTTCGACTTCAAGATCTACGTCGATGCCGAAGAGGGCGATGTGCGGGAGTGGTACGTCCAGCGCTTCTTCGCTCTTCGGGAGAAGGCGTTCAGTGATCCCCGCTCCTTCTTCACCCGATACGCCGAGCTCGATGATGATCATGCCCGGCAGACCGCCGAGGGCATTTGGGACGCCATCAATGGGCCGAATCTCAGCAGCAACATCCTGCCCACCCGTGATCGGGCCGACCTGATCCTGGAGAAGGCGGCTGACCACTCGGTCAGCGCGGTGCGGCTCCGACGACTGTGAGGTCCAACCATGACTGGTGACTCGGATCCTCGACGTCGATCTGATCACCTTCGAGAAGGGTGATCAGGCCGGGCGCGAGGGGGTGGTCGACGGGGTCATGCGCAGCCTGTGCACCGGCTTCGTCTACATCTCACACGATTTGTCCGAGAGTCTCATGGATGAGGCCTACGGCATGCTGGTCGAGACGGCCGCCGCCAGCGACCCTCCGGACTGGAAGGAGAGGCTGAATGCTGCTCTGCCTCGGGCCACCGCCCGTGGCCTCCAGCTCGAGACCGGGGACGGCTGGATCGATGCCGCTCCACCCGCCGAGCGTGCCAATCTCGTCGAGGACACCCGCCGCGTCGACCTGCACCAACCCTGCCCCGAAGACCGCGAAAGGCGCTGTTGAACAGCAGATAGGGGTCAGACCCCTATCCATGGCGGGGGGTCACCATTGGGCGATCTCGGCGAAGTGGGCGTCGAGCACGGCGGGGAAGGCCGAGGGATCGACCGCGACCTCGAGGCCGCGACGGCCGGCACTGACCATGACCTCGTCGAAGGCCTGGGCGGTTTCGTCGACGAACGTTGGCAGGGGCCGCTTCTGTCCGAAGGGGCTGATGCCGCCAACCACGTAGCCGGTGGATCGCTCGGCGTCGGTCGGGTCGGCCATGACGGCCTTCTTGGCGCCGGCGGCCCGAGCCAGGCCCTTCAGATCGAGCCGGGTGCTGACCGGTACGACTCCCACCACCAGGCCGATGCCGGTGACGTCGGCCAGGAGGGTCTTGAACACCTGGTCGGGGTCGAGCCCGAGAACGGCCGCAGCCTCGTCGCCGAACGACGAGGCTGCGGGGTCGTGCTGGTACTCGAGAACCCGGTGGGCGACCCCGAGCGCCACCAGTTGGTCGACGGCCGGGGTCACGAGGGGACGGTCAGCCCATCTGGGCGGCGACGTGGTCCCAGTTGACCAGTGAGTCCATGAACGTGTTCAGGTAGTCGGGGCGGGCGTTGCGGTAGTCGATGTAGTAGGCGTGCTCCCACACATCGACGGTGAGAAGAGCCTTGGCCGAGTGGGCCATGGGCAGATCGGCGTTGGCCGTCTTCATGATCTCGAGGCCGCTGCCGGCATCGACCAGCCAGGCCCAGCCCGACCCGAACTGGGTCATGGCGGCCTGGACGAATTGGGTGCGGAAGGCGTCGTAGGACCCGAAGGCCGACCCAATGGCGCCGCCAACCGCTCCGTCGGGGGCGCCGCCGCCGCCGGGGCTCATCGAGTTCCAGTAGAAGGTGTGGTTCCAAACCTGGGCGGCGTTGTTGAACATGCCGCCCTCGGCCTGGGCGATGACGTCCTCGAGTGAGGCGGAGGCGAGATCGGTGCCCTCGACCATGCCGTTGAGGTTGTTCACATAGGCCTGGTGATGCTTGCCGTAGTGGAACTCGAGGGTCTCCTGCGAGATGTGCGGAGCCAGGGCGTCCATGGCGTACGGCAGGGATGGGAGATCGAAAGCCATCGGGTGTCCTCTCAGAATGATCGGAAGTAGGTGGTCATGGGTAGCCGAGGCTAGCCCAGCACCCAACAGAGGGGTGGGGTCGGGCGACGGCTTTCGGTCAAACGACCCGTTGGGACCGCAGGTCGGCGATCGCGGCGGCGTCGAAGCCCAACTCGGCCAGGATCTCATCGGTGTGTTCACCCAGGGTCGGAGCCCGGTGGCGAATGCCCGGCGGGTTGTCGGACAGGCCGAACGGGGTGCGAGCCATGGGAGCCGGCGTGGGCAGGCCCGGGTAGTCGACCGGCTCGAGGAAGCCCAGGCCGGCCACGTGCTCGTTCTCGAGGACCTGCTGGGGACTGAGCACCGGCCCGGCGGGAACGCTGGCCACCGCACACGCATCGAGGACCTCGGTGGTGGACCGCTCGACGGTCCAGCCGGCCAGGATGGCGCTGATCGCCTCGCCGTTCTCGCCCCGGTCGGTGTCGGTGGCGAAACGGGGGTCCTCAACCAGTTCCGGCCGCTCGATCATCTCGCAGAACCGGCGGAACAAGGTGGGGCCGATGGCCTGCACGATGACGTGGCCGTCGAGGGTGGGCACGATGTCGGCCGGACCGGCCAACTGATGGCGGTTGGCCGAAGCCTCGCGGTCGACCTTGTTCACCGCCTGCTCGATGTGGGTGTAGTTCGAGAAGGTCAGGGCCGTCTGGAGCAGAGCAGCGGTGACGTGTTGACCCTTGCCCGTGGTCTGGCGCTCATGCAGGGCCGAGACGGTGCCCAGGGCGGCCATCGACGCGGTACCGAAGTCGACCCAGGGCACATAGCCCTTCATGGGATCGCCGGGCCGGCCGGAAAGGAAGGTCGAGCCGGACATGACCTGGCCTATACCGTCGAACCCGACCCGGTCGCTCCACGGCCCACCCTCACCCATGGCGTTAACGGTGGTCAGGACCGCCTTCGGGTTGATGGCCGAGACGGTGGGCCAGTCCAGCCCGACCCGCTCGAGGCCGGCGGTGGGCATATTGGCCAAGACGACGTCGGCGGTCTCGACCAGTTGGCGCACGATCTGGGCCCCTTGGGGCTTCATCGGGTTGAGGGTGAGACCCCGCTTGTTCCGGTTCACGTGCAAGAACATGGCGGATGCGTCGTCGTCGAGGAGGGGTCCGAGGAAGCGGTCCTCGGATCCGTCGACCCGTTCGACCCGGATGACCTCGGCTCCCAGGTCACCGAGCAGACAAGCGCAGAACGGCCCGGCGATGTAGCGGCCGAAGTCGAGGACCCGGATTCCGTCCAATACTCCAGTCATGGGCTGGCTCCCTCGTTCGAGATCTCCTTCATCAGCTCGACCGTTCGACCCAGTACCGCAAGCCGCTCATCGACTGTCTCCCCCTGGGGATCGAGCCGCATCAGGTCGACACCAGCATCCCGGTAGGCCCTCAGTCTGTCGCTCACCTCGTCGTCGGAACCCAGCAGGTTGGTGCGGATGATCATCTCGTCGGGAACCGCGGCAGCTGCTTCGTCGCGCTTGCCCTCGACCCAGAGGCCGCGCACCCGTTCGGCGTCTTCAGCCCAACCACCCCGGCTGTAGGCGTCGTTGTAGTAGTTGGTCGTCGCCGACCCCATGGCCCCCAGGGAGAAGGCGGTGCCCGGCTTGCGCTTGGGTATCAGCTCGCCCCGATCACCGAACTCGACCCCAACCGGCACCTGGATCTCGATGTCGTCGAGGGTGCGCCCGGCGGAGGCTGCCCCCTCCCGGAGGTGGTCGAGATGGGCGTCGGCCCCCTCGGGCGTGAACGATGTGCCGACCCACCCGTCGGCCAGCTCCCCGGTGAGGCGCAACGCGCCCGGAGCCAGGGTGGCCAGGTGGATGGGGATGCGTTCGGTGGCGGGCTGGGCGAGGCGCAGAGCCTTGCCCTGACCGCCGGGCTTCGGCAGGGTGAGGGTCTTGCTCTCGTGCACGATCTTCTCGCCGGTGAACGCCAGGCGGAGTACGGCGATGGTGTCGCGCAGCCGGGCCAGGGGAGCATCGAAGGAGACCCCGTGGAGCCCTTCGACGACCTGGGGACCCGACACCCCGAGCCCACAGATGAACCGACCCCCCGACATACTGTCGAGGGTCATGGCCGTCATGGCGGTCATGGCCGGGGCCCGGGCGCTGATCTGCATGATCCCGCTACCCAACCGGATGGTGCTGGTCTGGCCCGCCATGAACGCGAGAGGCGTCACCGCGTCCTGGCCCCACGCTTCGGCCGACCAGACCGAGTCCACGCCGAGCTTCTCGGCTTCCTGGACGTAGCTGACCAGTGCGTCCCAGTCGGACTTGCGCCCCGAGGCCGCCCCCCCAATGGAGATCGATGCCCGCATGCCCCAACTCCTCTCGTAGCCCAGGGGAACCATCCCCCGAAGTGGGCAGACTAGATCCCCCGAAGTGGGCAGACTAGTGGGAGCCCATCACCCGGGGCGTTGCCCTCTGGAGGGCCCGCCCTCGATGGCGGGCTGAGCTACAGGAGTTCGAGCTTGGGGTTCAGCTCCTCGCGGCGGGTGTTGGTGGTCTCGTTGGTGGGGTTGACCGGGGTGTGGAGGTTGGGGGAGAAGAACGGCACCGTGCTGGGGTGCTCGAGCTCGGCGAGGGGCATGACGTCCAGCCCCGAGGGGATGCCCATGGTCCGCATCATGGCCGAAGGGGGGATCGGGCTGATGTGAGGCTTCTCGGACCGCCAGACCCGGTTCTGATCCACCCGAACGGCGATGGAACGCCCATCTTCCTGCCATCCCTCGAGGATGTCGGTGTGGGATCCGATGGGGCGCACGAAGTAGGCCGGCTTCGAGCGCTGTCGGCCGGCCACGCCAATCACATCGTCCCAGGACGAGTCACGGGCGGTGGACACGGCATGGATCAGGCGGTGGAAGACATCGGCGCCCGCGCACGGATCGAGCTCGATGACCAGCCAGTCGTCGGCCGTGGCGGTGGCGACGGTTGGGCCACGGACATCGATTCCGGGGAATCGGCGCAGATGGGCCTCCAGACCCGCGGCCGTGGCTCGGGCGATCACCCGCCGGTCCGCGGTTGGTGGGTCCTCGATGTCCACGTCGTCGTTGAACCACCTCATGCTTAGTCATCGGCGCATCTGGGTGGGTGGTGTAGGACCTCGAGCGGTAATGAGCCCTGAGGCCCACGCTCTCAGGAGGGTTCGGTTTCCAAGTCCTCTACAGCACCCCGGGTGAGCGCCAGCGCGGCCACCCCGATTGCCCCGGTGAGGGTGGCGACGAGCAGGGGAGTGCGGAGGGCTCCGGGATCGCCGAGTGAGCCGTCTGCCACCTTCCCCAGGCCGAGCAGTACCAGGCCGTACCCGCCCCGGCCCACGAGGCTGGCCACCGAGAGATGGGTGGCACGGAGCCGTGCGTCGACCCGGGGAGCCACGATGCTGGCCACCAGCACGTTTCCCATCGAGGGTTGGAGGGTTCGGGCCAGCAGCAGCACGATGATGATCGGGTGCACCACGACAGCCATCGCCGCCAGGAGCACGACCTCGATGACCCCGACTCCGAGCAGGACCGTCACCGTGCCCAGCCGGCGGGCGAACACGACGCTCCTGGCCGCGCCCCAGGCTGCGACCAGGGCCAGTAGTGCGCCCATCAGACCGCTCAAGAATGGTGTGGCCGCCAGGTCGGCGGTGTCGGCGCCCAGAACCTCGGTCAGGTAGGGCTGGGTGAACTGGGCCGGCAGGTGTTCAGTGGTGAGCTGGACCACCATGTAGGCGAAGGTCCAGCCCAGGACGGGGTTGCGAAGGTGACGAAGGCTCTCCATCACCTGGGGTAGGAGACTCTGGGTGGACTGCTCCTGGGTTGATTCGCGGGCCGGCCCCAGGGCCACGAATTCGAGCAGGGCCAAGATGAGGGCGATGGCGTAGACCAAGCGGAGGTCGATGAGAGCCAGCGAGCCGCCGGCCAGTGACCCCACCAGCCGGGCCAGAGACGAGTCGCGTCCGAATCGGGCCTCGCGGTCGCCCAGCTCGGACAGTGTCCCTTCGGTCTCGAGGTGGTCGGCGTGGAAGGCGATGTCGGTACCCGAGGAGAAGGCGAACGCCGCGGCCAGGGTGATCTGGGCGGCCGTCAGCACCGCCACGTCGCCGTCACCCAGGAGGAAGAGGCCGAGGGCTGCCGCCATGAGCAGTGACGACATGCGCAGGGTGCGGACCCGGCCGGCCCGGTCGGAGATCCATCCTGACGGGACCTCGATCGCGACCACCGCCAGGTAGTACACGGCCTCGAGCTCCAGGACGGTTCCGATGTCGAGGTGGCGCGACAGGTACAGGAACGAGATGGGGAACCACAGGAACGATCCCCGAATCACCCGCCAACGGTGCAGACTGCGTAGTGACGGGTTCATAACGGAATCCTTGCCGCCGATCGGGGGTTGGGGACCAGCAAACCCAACTCTGACAGCTGATGAGTGGAGCCGAGGCGATGGAGATCGAGATTACCGACCGGGCCGCCGCCCTGATCCGTCGCAAGGGCGGGGTGGCCGCCATCGACTTCATCCGCCCGTCTGGCTGAGGCAAGAAGGTCGAGGTGTCGGTCGACACCAACACGAAGGGAAAGAACCTGTCCCCCTACCGTCAGCGGCGGGTCGAGGACATGAAGGTCCTGGTGGCTCCCGATCTGTTCGAGTTCGCGGCCGAGGTCCGGCTGGTGGCCAAGCCCGGCCTCCTGGGGTCGCGTCTGAAGGTCGAAGCGGCCGCCATGGGGTGCACCCTTGACCTGGGGCCCGCCGAACAGGACTGACCGCTCAGTGACCGGCGGTCAAGGCCGCCCACACCCGGCTGACCTCGGCGGCCAGTGCCGCGGTATCGCCACCATTGTCGATGACATGGTCGGCAACGGTGCGCCTCTCCTCATCGGATGGTTGGGACTCGATGCGAGCCCGAGCATCGTCGGCATCCATCCCGCGGCCGGCCAGCCGTTCGAGACGGGTGTCGAGGGGGGCCTCGACGACCACCACCTTGTTGTAGCCGTCGCTTTCGGCATCGCCCCAGCGGCCCAGGACGCTGCCCAGCAGGATCGCCATGTCCAGGACGATTATGGCGTCGGGGGCGGTGTCGGCCACCCCCTCGGCGATCAGGCCGTTGATGGCCGGATGGGAGATGGCCTCCAGGGCAGCGAGCTCGGCCGGGTCGGAGAACACGATCTTGGCCAGACCAGCCCGATCGAGGCGTCCGTCGACGGCCAGATGACTGCCGAAGCGCTCCAGGACGGGCTCGTGGGCCGGGCCGCCGACTTCGGCTACGTCCCGGCCGATGGCGTCGACGTCGATCACGTAGGCCCCCAGGCGTTCGAACTCGGCCGCGGCGGTCGACTTCCCAGACCCGATCCCGCCCGTGAGACCGATGATCAATCTGCTCATGACAAGGGGTCCTCGACACCGGCGGGCATGGGGGCTCGGAACACGTTCAGGTTGGCCGAGATCAGCCCGTAATACCCGATCAGGGTGACCAGCTCGACCACCTCCTGGTCCCCGAGGGCGGCTTGGGTGGCGGCCCAGGTGTCGTCGTCGACATGGTGGTCTTCGAGGATCTGCTTGGTGAACCGGTGGACGATCGGTTGGGTGGTGTCGGTCCACGGGGGTTCGGACCGGGTGCGGATGGCCTCGATGATGGCCTCGTCGACACCCGCCGCCTGGGCGAGCCGGGCGTGGGCCCACCACTCGAACTGGGCCGTCCAGTGTCGGGCCACGGTGAGGACGGCGATCTCGAGAAGCTGGTTGTCGAGCCGGGCCTCGAACCGCAGAGCCTCACCCAGGCGCTGGACGGCATCGCCCACCCCGGGAGCATAGAGGAGGGGGTTGAAGGGGCCGATCAGGCTGCCGTCGGGCTCGGTGATCGAACCGGCCCGGGTGCCGGCGCGGCGGCCCCCGGCGATGGTGTCGTAGAGATCCCGAGCGGTGGGGTCGAGGGCGTCGGGCGGGAGGGGAGGAAGGCGTCGTCCGGACATGAGGGTCACCATAGATGGGCCCAGCGTTCGAGGAGGCCGAGGAGAGTCGAGATGCTCAGAGCAGCCGACAACGAGCTACTGGCCAGGACCAACCGAGACCGGCCGATGGGCCAGTACTCGGGTCACCCCTGGCTGCCGGTCGGCAGCTCGGTGGCCAGGAACTCCAGGGTCCGGCGCCATGCGATGGCTTCGGCCCCACCGTCGTAGCCGTCCATCCCCTCCTCGGCGAACCACTGGGTGGTGCCGGGGTAGTGGTGGAACTCGAATTGGAGCTTGGCCTCGGTGAGGGTGAGGCCCAGCTCAGCCTTCTCCAGGTCGGTAACGAGGTCGTCGTTCTCGGCGAAGTGGCACTGGTAGGCCGACTGGGAGGCGTCGAGGGGGATCGACTGGGACCCATAGAAGGTCACGACCGCGCCAACATCGTCGGCGCAGCGCGACGAGAGCCACAGGGCCCAGCTGGCCCCTGAGGAGTAGCCGAGGACGGCGATGGGTTTGGCCGGATCAGCGGTGACGGTACGAAGGAGGCGGGCGCTCGACTGGACCAGCGAGGCCACCGCATTCATGTCGGCATCGGCCAGTGCCCGGCGGGCCTCGTCGGTGGTGGCGGGCAGGGCACCGTCGGCCAGGTCCGGGGCCAGCGTGGTGTAGCCGGCATCGGCCAGACGGTCACAGATGCTCTTGGTGGCCCGGTTGAGCCCCCACCACGACTGAAGGACGAGGACACCGGGCCCTGGGTTGTCGGTGGGCCCGACGAAGTAGCCGGTGCCGGGCTCGGGGGCGGTCATGGCCCCAGTGTGCCGCGAACCGGGGGGATCGCTGCGTGGGCCAGTAGTGACCGAATTGGTGTTGGTGTCTGGGGGCGGGACGGTGACAATGGGTCGGTGAGCAACGCCGTCGCCCCGGGCGATGACCCTTCGGCCCTGGGGCCCGACGCCCGGGTCCGAGCCCTGTCCCAACTAGAGTCCGGCCCCCTCGACGTCCTGGTCATCGGGGGTGGGGTGGTCGGCGCCGGCTGTGCACTCGACGCGGCCAGCCGCGGTCTACGGGTCGGTCTGGTCGAACAGCGCGATCTGGCCGCCGGCACCTCGAGCCGATCCAGCAAGCTCATCCACGGCGGGCTGCGCTACCTCGAGCAATTCGATTTCGCGCTGGTGGCCGAGGCCCTGCACGAGCGAGGTCTGCTGCTCAGCCGCCTGGCCCCCCACCTGGTCCGCCCGGTGTCATTTCTCTACCCCATCCAGAAGAGGATGATCGAACGTCCCTACGTCGCGGTGGGTGTCGGTCTCTATGACCTGCTCGCCTCATGGGGCTCGAACCCCCTGCCCCGCCACCAGCATCTGACCCGCTCGGGGGCCCGACGCTTGGCTCCCTCCCTGGCCAAGGACAGCCTGGTCGGGGCCGTTCGTTATTGGGACGCCCAGGTCGACGATGCTCGTTACACCACGGCCCTGGCCCGCACCGCGGCCAAGCATGGGGCCAGCATCGTGACCAGTGCCCGGGTGGTCGACCTGTTGCGCGATTCGAGCAGTGTGGTGGGGGCTCGGGTGCGCGACCTCGAGTCCGGCCGAGAGTTCGACATCAGGGCCCGAAGGGTCGTCAACGCCACCGGGGTCTGGACCGACGAGATCCAGGACCACGCCGGCGGGTCAGCCATCAAGGTGAGGGCCAGCAAGGGTATCCATGTGCTGGTGCCCCGATCCCGGATCGATGCGGGTACGGGCCTGATCCTGCGCACCCCCAGCAGCGTCCTGTTCGTGATTCCGTGGGGCGCCAACTGGATCATCGGCACGACCGACACCGACTGGGATCTCGATCTCTCCCATCCCGCCGCCAGCAAGACCGACATCGACTATCTCCTCGACCAGGTCAACCGGGTGCTCACCGAACCGCTCGAGACCAGCGACATCGTGGGGGTCTACGCCGGCCTGCGGCCATTGCTCCATGGCGAGTCCGATGCCACATCCACCCTGTCGCGCGAGCACGCAGTGGCCCAGCCGGCACCCGGCCTGATCACCGTGGCCGGGGGCAAGTACACGACCTACCGGGTGATGGCCGAAGACGCCATCGATCATGCGGTCGACGGTCTCGACCCGGTTTCGGGTTCGGTCACCGCCGAGCTGGCCCTGGTGGGCGCCGAGGGTTGGCAGGCTCTGGCCAATCGCCGTCCCGAGTTGGCCCGTAGGTCCGGGCTCGACGAGGAGACGATCGACCACCTTCTGTCCCGTCATGGTTACGAGACACTCGAGGTATTGGAGCTGGTGGCCGACGACCCCGACCTCGGTCGCCCCATCGAAGCCGGCGCCCCATACCTTCGAGCCGAGGTCATCAGGGCGTGCACCCATGAGGGTGCCCTCCACCTCGACGACGTGTTGACGCGGCGCACCCGGCTGAGCATCGAAACCGCCCACCGGGGAATCGAGTCCGCCGTCGAAGTGGCCGATCTGATGGGCCGGGTCCTGGGCTGGGACGACGTCAGCCGCAAGCGCGAGCTCGAGCACTACCGGGCCCGGGTCGAGGCCGAGATCGAGTCTCAGACCATGCCGACCGACGAGACAGCCGATGCCACTCGGCTCGGTGCACCCGACGTGCGCCGCGGCAGTCGGGCCCCTGACGACGGTGAGGTCTGAGCGGGCCTTGGGTGCACTGGGATCGTCAGGGCGGGTTGGGGTGCCACGTCGACCGACTATGGCGTCCTCCCCCTGGGCCGTCTAGTTCGAACTTGAGGCGGATTGCCTCACCCGTGACGCGTTTGGCCTCATCCTCGGTGTCTCGCTACCGCATCGAGCACGTCTTGGGGTACCGCCACAGGGCACCCACCGGCCACGGAGATCATCGAGGTTCACGGTTTCGCCGGACTGATCGGCGAGCGAGAAGCTGGGGGCCACAGTTCCTTCAGCCAACACGGTCTGCTCCCCTCAGTCGGGATGGGAGCTAGTTCGACTGTTGGCGTACGACGGGCACCACATCGTCGAAGTAGGCGTCGAGGGCTTCGACCGACCATGGGGCCCGGAGGGCGATGTTCAGGTCGGTGGCACCGGCGGCGTGGTAGGCCGCCACCTGCTCGGCTGCGGTGTCGGGGGTACCAAGGAGGGCGCCGTCGAGGATGCGGTCGGCCTGGGGCCCCCACTGCTCGATCGAGGCCTGCCGTTGCTGATCGGCCTCGGCCTGGTCGGCCCCGAGGATGAACTGGAGGTTGATGCCCCGCTTGATGGTCAAAGGGTCGTGCCCTTCCCGCTCGCAGGCCTCGTCGAGTACCCCGTTGAGGCGCCCGAACTCGGCTGCCGAGACATAAGCGGCGTTCCACCCATCGGCGTATCGGGCCGCCAGGGGCAGGGTGCGCTTCTCGCCCGTACCGCCGATCCAGACCGGGAGTCGGGCCTGGACCGGGCGGGGCAAATTCGAGGCGTTGTCGGTCCGAAACCACTCACCGTCGAAGGTCGTGCGCTCTTGGTCGAGCAGGCTGCGGATGAGCGGGGCGGCCTCTTCGAGCATGTCGAGCCGCTTGCCCACCGGCGGGAAGTCATAGCCGTAGGCGGTGGCCTCCTGTTCATGCCAGCCGGCGCCGATACCGAGTTCGAAGCGGCCGTTCGAGATGTGGTCGAGGGTGGCGGCCATCTTGGCCAGCAGGGCCGGGTTCCGATAGCCGACACAGAAGACCAGACAACCGATACGGGCATGGCTGGTGTCGGCACACAGGGCTCCGAGAGTGGAGACAGCCTCGAAGTGGTCGATGGTGCCTCCGGCCGGAGGGGCCTCGTAGATGTGGTCCCAGACCGAGATCCAGTCCATGCCGGCTGCGTCGAATCGTCGCCACGCGGTGCGCATCTGGTCCATCGACAAGTTCTGTTGGCCCAGATGGACCCCGAGGTTCAAGTTCACGTCGAGAGTCCAGTCAGTCGTTGTAGGAGACGCCCATACCGGCACGCACGTCCTGCTGCACGCCGTACTGGGGGATCGGATAGCGCAGACCATTGCGGGACAGGGCGTCGAGGCCCTCGATGATCTCGGGCAGGAAGTGGGGCGGGATGGCCATCAGCATCTCGTCTTCCATGACCCCGCCGTAGCGGCGCTCGGCGAAACAGGGAAGCGACAGGCTGGGCTCGCCGGTGGACAGCGCCCGACCCCAGGAGTCGGCACAGGACGACTCGCCGACGCAGCCCCACTCGAGCTTCTTGTAGCCGGTCCACTGGAGCCCATTGATGAACAGGATCATCTGAGCGGGTGTTGCGTAGATCAGGCAGACGTCGGGCGGGTCGAGACGGCCGGCGGTGAGGGGCGACACCGCCATGGCCTCGTACTGGCCGAACGGCACCACGTCCATGGCGTGCTGATGGGCCGAGGCCTCCTCCTGGGTGGAGTACCAGACACCGGCCATGCGATCGCCCGACAACCACTCGGGGTCCTGGGGGTGCAGGCCAATGACCGACCCACACTGGGCTCCCACCAGGTCATCGACGGTGATGCCCACGGTCCAGCCGTTGCGGCTGGCCTGGCCGACGATCTGGTCGGTGGTGTGGATCGAACCGGGGCGCCGGATGCGAGGGACGGCCTCCATCTCCTCGCAGGTCTCGAACAGCTTCATCCCGATGGGAGTGGTGCGCAGGCGCAGGAGTCGGTTGAGATCTCCCACGATTGCCGGCCAGTCGTAGTGCCCGTCGATGCTGACGCTCTTCTCGCTCTCGGCCATGTTCGTGTCCCCTCGGGTGGTTCGTCGGCTGCGACCGACCGTACTCTCCTGTGGCAGGCTCGGGGGATGGATGAGCCCGAGCACGTGGTTCGGTTGCGCCAGGTCCTCCCCGCCGCATCTGACCCCGAGCGCTCGGCCGGGATGACGGCCTACATGAAGGATCAGTTCGGCTTCTTCGGCATCAAGGCCGACGAACGCCGTCGCCTTCAACGTGAAGCCTGGTCGGGGCTGGACCACCCGACGCCCGGCGAGCTCGAAGGCATCCTGCGGGCGCTGTGGACAGGACCGGAACGTGAGTACCAGTACGCAGCCTGCGATCTGCTCCGGAGCCGGGCCGGCGTGTGCCCGCCGGCGTTCCTGTCGGTGGTCGAGGACCTTGTCCTGACCGATAGTTGGTGGGACACGGTCGACACCCTCGCGGCCCACAGCGCCGGTCGCCTGGTCCGTGACCATGGCTTGGGGGCCGAGATGGATCGGTGGTGTGAGTCAGGCGAACCTTGGCTCGAGCGGGGGGCTCTGATCCATCAGCTCGGGTGGAAGGCCGACACCGACACCGATCGGCTGGCCCACTACTGCCGCGCCCACGCCGCGTCGACGTGGTTCTTCCACCGCAAGGCCATCGGTTGGGCGTTACGCGAGTACGCCAAGACCGACCCCGATTGGGTACGCACCTTCGTCGACGGGATGGGCGCCGAGCTCTCAGGCCTGTCCCGAAGAGAAGCCACCAAATACCTCTAGGAGATCGCGCCCACGAGCACCGACTCGCTCGCTGGCGCTGACAACTCGCGCCCCGTTCAAGCGGGAGCCACCACCTGGGTCGTTGCCCTCTGGCGGTCCCGCGCACACTGGCGGGATCTCAGACTGCCCAGATGGCGCCATTGTGTTCGGCTACCTCTCGGGTGGCCAGGGCGTAGCGGTCCGGGTGGGCGACGGGGCCGTCGATGGTGACGGCTTCGCGGAGGCTTCCGTCGAGCTCGAAAGTCCAGAAATGCCACGGGCAGCGGAGCTCGGCACCCATCGAGCACGGTTCCTCGGCCAGCGGCATCTGGCGGTGCGGGCAGCGGTTGATGACCATCCGGGCTACCCCATCGTCACCGCGGACCAACAGCCAGTGCTCACCGTCATGGATGATCGGCACAACCGAACCCGGACCGCGGAGCTGGCTGCTGGGCGCCAGCATCGGGGTGGGGTCGATGGCGTCCATGCTTCCTCAATCGGCGCGCGGAGGTAGCGGCGTGAGGATCAGTTGCCCTTGAAGTCCGGGGCCCGCTTCTCGATGAAAGCGGCCATGCCCTCCTTGGCGTCGGCCGAGAGGCTGGCGCGGGCGATCGAGAGGGATTCCTGCTCCATGGCCGACTCGAGGCTGCGAGTGGCGCCTTCGTAGAGGAGGCGCTTGGCCTCGCCGAGGGTGAGGGTGGGCCCGGCGGCGAGCTCACGGGCGAGCTTCTCGGCCTCGGCCACCACGTCGTCGTTGGGAACCACCCGGTTGACCAGGCCCCACCCCTCGGCCTCGTCAGCGCTGAGCAGGCGGTTGGTGAGGGTGAGGTCCATGGCCCGGCGGAGGCCAACGACTCGGGCCAGGAAGAAGGTCGAGCTGCCGTCGGGGGTGAGCCCGGCGCGGGTGTAGCCCATGGTGAATTTCGAACCCTCGCCGCAGACGACCATGTCGCAGGCGGAGACCAGGCTCATGCCCGCCCCACCGGCGGCACCGGTGACGGCCGCGACGACCGGCGGGTCCATCTTGGTCATGCGGGAAATGCCGGCATGAAAGTCGACGGTCATATCGGACAGGTGGCCGAAGGAGCCGTCACCCTTGTCGGCGAATTCACTGAGGTCGCCGCCACCGAACCACACCCGGCCATTGGCCTTGAGCAGAACGGCGCGAACCGAGGGGTCGGCGGCGATGGTGACGATGACCTCACGGAAGCGGGTGGACATCTCCGAGCTGAGAGCGTTGCCGACCTCAGGACGGTTCAGGGTGACGGTGGCCAGGCCGGTGTCGTCGATGTCGAGAAGCACGGTGTCGCTCATGGGCGCGGAGGCTAGCGCCGATCGGGAGCGCCGGTCCTACTCGCCACGGCACCGGGGGCGGGGCCCTAGTCTGCGGGCATGACCCACGAATGCTTCACCGTCGACACCACCGAGAAGGTCGCCCACGTTCGCATGAGCCGGCCCCAGCGGTTCAATTCAATGATCCCCGCTTTCTGGACCGAATTGCCGACGATCATCGATGAGATCTCTGCTTCGGGGACGGCCCGGGCCATCGTGCTGTCCGGCGAGGGAAAGCACTTCTGCGCCGGGATGGATCTGGCCGTGTTCACCGGTGGTGACTCCATCGTGTTCGGCGACGCCTCCTCCCCGAAGCCGTACCCGAGCCGACAGAGGGCCAACTTCCGCCTGACGGCCCTGGCCGCCCAGGAGGCATTCAACGCCCTCGAGCGGTCCCGCGTGCCGGTGCTCGCTGCCATCCAGGGTGGGTGTATCGGTGGTGGGATCGACATGGTCTCAGCCTGCGACATGCGATACGCCGACGAGTCGGCCTTCTTCTGTATCCAGGAGATCAACATCGGGATGACCGCAGATGTCGGCACCCTCCAGCGCATGCCGAAGCTCGTGCCCGAGGGGGTGGTCCGCGAGCTGGCGTACACCGGGCGCAACATGAGTGCGGACGAGGCCCACCGCATCGGGTTCGTGAACCAGGTCTACCCCGACCAGGAGACCATGCTCGACGGGGTACTCGAGACGGCGGCCGAGATTGCCTCGAAGAGCCCGATGGCCGTGTGGGGCACCAAGCAGACCATGCACTACGCCCGTGACCATTCGGTGGCCGACGGTCTGGAGTACATCGCCACCTGGAACGCCGCCATGTTCGACACCGACGACATGGCCGAAGCCTTCGCTTCCCAGAAGGAGGGCCGTCCGGCCGAGTTCCCCGATCTGGCCCCGGAGAGCCGTGGCATCTGAGCCGCGTAGCTGGTGGGTGGTCGGCTCCACGGCGGCGATGTTCACCCTGTTCGCTCATCCGACGGCCATCATCTCCGCCGTCGGGGTGAGCTTGGTGGCCGTTGCCTTGCTCGTACTTCTGGCCGACCGGACCACGGAATGAGGCATTGGCTCGTCGTGGCCGTACTCGGCGCCTGCCTGGTCCGAACGTCGCAGCACTCAGTCTCCTCGGCCACGAGACCGCGGTCAGGTGACAAACTCCCCTGACGGGACAACGAGGGGGGACATCTTGACCAGCTCCGCCGATTTGGGCGCATCGATAGCCGAGCTCACTACCGCGTATCGCCGCGGTGATCTCTCGCCGGTCGAGGTGACCCGTGCCCATCTCGAACGCATCGACGCTCTCGAGCCGAGGCTCAACGCGTTCATGTGGGTCGATGGCGAGGGTGCGTTGGTCGCGGCCAGGGCCAGCGAGGCCCGCTGGAGCTCTGGCCAAAGCGCTGGCCCCCTCGACGGGGTGCCCGCCACGGTGAAAGACATCGTGCTGATGGCCGGCCACCCCACCCGGTACGGGACCGCCACCAGCCCAACTGGGGCCGACACCGAGTCGGCGCCCTCCGTCGACCGCCTCCTCGAAGCCGGGGCGGTGATCCTGGGCAAGACCACCACACCCGAGTTCGGTTGGAAGGGTATGACCGACGGCCCCCTGTTCGGGACCACGCGGAACCCGTGGAATCTCGACCACACGCCGGGTGGCTCCAGCGGGGGAGCGGCGGCGGCCGTGGCCGGCGGCATCGGTGCCGTGGCCTACGGCAACGACGGCGGGGGCTCGATCAGGATTCCGTCCAGCTATTCGGGCCTGTACGGCATCAAACCCACCACCGGCCGCGTGCCCCACCATCCCCCCAGTGGGCCCGGCGACAGTCTCGGGGCGGGTGGTCCATTGGCTCGATCGACGGCTGACGCGGCAACCGTCCTGACGGTTCTTGCCCAACCCGACCGGCGCGACTGGTACTCACTGCCCGACGACGGACGCGACTGGCGGCTCGGTATCGAAGAGGGGGTACGGGGCCTGCGGGTGGCCGCCACCCACACCCTGGGTGGAGCCCGGGCCCGGCCCGAGATCGTGGCCGCTTTCGAGGCCGCGGTCGTGGCCTTCGAGGAGCTCGGAGCCCGGGTCGAGTGGGTGGGTGAGGTGTTCGAGCCCCTGCGGCCCCGGTTCGAGGACCATTGGAAAGCCCTGTTCGGTTTGAGGCTGGGGACGGTGCCCGAGGAGCGTTGGCCCGAGCTCGACCCCGGGTTCTTGGCCCTGGCCAGCGAGGGACAGGAGGTGCCGTTGGTGACCTTCGCTGCCGCCCAGGTCGAACAGGCTCGCCACGGGGCCCAGATGAGGCGGTTCCATGATCAGTACGACCTCCTGCTGACCCCCACCATGCCCACCCTGCCGCCGCGCACTGAGGTGATCTACCACTCAGCCGAGCATGACCGATGGAGCCACGCCGTGCCCTACACGGTGCCGTTCAACCTGTCGGGCCAGCCCGGTGGCTCGGTGCCGTGCGCGGTGGTCGATGGTCTGCCGGTGGGCCTCCAGATCGTGGCCGACCGCTACCGCGAGGATCTGGTGCTGCGGGCCATGCGCGCTTTCGAGACCGCTCGCCCCTTCCCCTGGCCCCACCCCGACTTGGCCGCGAGCCTCGACTCGATGGTCGGTGGCTGATCAAGGCGGGAAGCCCCGACGACAAATTGGGAGACTTGGGTGCGCCCACCGAACTCAACTCACCCAATTACCCCTGGCCCGTAGCCCGAGGCCCGACAACGCAGGCGGCTGGGAGCCACGAGGGGGTGTGGCCGGGAGCCACCGCCCGTGCTGTTGCCCTCAGGACGTGCCGCTCACGGAGGCGGGATCAGAACAGTCGGGATGTCGGCGTGCTTGGCCCGGAGGTACTCACCCAGGCCTTTGGCCTGACCGTCCTGGCGGCTGGAGGCGGCAACCCCTTCCTCGAGGAGGCCGACGATCACGATGTTCACCGACCAGATGTTGGCCAGCGGATAGACCCGGGTCTCGAGACCCTCGGCGTCGGGGAGGAGCTCACGGACTCGCTCCTGGGTGAGATAGGACTCGAGCCAGGCGTAGGCCTGGGCCGAACGGGCGAAGATCCCGAGGTTGGCGTTGCCACCCTTGTCGCCCGAACGGGCACCGAAGATGGTGCCGAGGGCGACTCTCGACGTCTCGCCCCCGGGAACCACTGGTAGTTCCGGGCGCAAGGGCTGTACCCCTACCGGTTCGTAGCCCTGACCAGTGTTGTCGACCACGGTGGTTCCGCCGCCGAGGACGACCACTCGCTGGGGGACCAGTTCGGCCGGCACCAGGGCGGGCCAGAACACGCCGAAGGGCTGGGCCGGCCCGGGCCCGCCGCTGAGCCCGAAGAAGCCGGGGATCGACGCGAGGGCAAGTTCGATGGCCTGATTGGAGAACACCCGGCCGACCTTCCTCTCGTCGGCGTCCTTCACGGTGATCTTCAACATCGCCACCGCCTCCTCGTTGGAGGCAGGGTCGGGTTTGTCGGTGCGCATCAGTTGGACGCGGACGTCGTCAAATTGGTCCTGGCCGTCGGGGAAGGCGGCGAACAGCTGCTTGTTGATCAGCGCGGCCTTCTCTTCGATGTCGAGGCCGGTCAGGGCAAAGGTGAAGCCGTTGCGGTATCCGCCCTGGAAGTTGATGCTCACTTTCAGGTCTTCGGGCGCGGGCTCACCCTTGGTTCCGTGGATACGAATCCGGTCGGGTGCCTCCTCTTCGACCTGGACGGTGTCGAAGCGGGTGACCACATCGGGGTTGAAGTATTGGGGTCCGCCGATCTCGTACAGCAGCTGGCTGGTGACGGTGCCGATGGTGACCGCCCCATCGGTGCCCGGGTGCTTGGTGATGACCGACGATCCGTCGCCCTCCACTTCAGCGATGGGGAACCCGAGGCGCATCATGTTGGGTATCTCGGTGAAGAAGGAGTAGTTGCCTCCGGTGGCCTGGGCGCCACACTCGATGACGTGGCCGGCCACGATGGCGCCGGCCAGGGCGTCCCAGTCATCGCGTTGCCAGCCGTAATGCCAGGCCGCGGGCCCGGCAACAACGGCGGCGTCGGTGGCCCGGCCGGTGATGACGATGTCGGCACCCCGGTTGAGTGCCTCGACGATGCCCCACACACCGATGTAGGCGTTGGCGGTGAGGACATCGACGCCACGCTCGACGAGGGATTCGCCGGTGTCGAGATTGTTGAACCCCACACCGGCTGCCACCAGCTCGTCCCACCGGGGCATGAGGTCGTCGCCGTCGACGAAGGCGATGGTGGGGGAGAGGCCCAGCTTGTCGGCCACCTCGTTGACCGCATCAGCGCAGCCGGCCGGGTTGAGGCCGCCGGCATTGGTGACCACCTTGATGCCCTTGTCGAGGCACGTCCCCATGACGTGCTCCATCTGGGTGACGAAGGTCTTGGCGTACCCGGTGGCCGGGGCTTTGGCCCGGTTGCGGCTGAGGATGAGCATGGTGAGCTCGGCCAGCCAGTCGCCGGTCAGGGCGTCGATCGGGCCGCCATCGACCTGCTCTCGGGCCGCTGAGAGCCGATCCCCGTAGAAACCACTGCAGTTCGCGATCTTGTACACGGTTCTTGATCCCGCTTCTGTTTGGGTTGCCTCGGAGGGCAACGACTCGGGTGGGTGCTGAAGCACAGCTTCAACTCCTTGGAACCCGAATGGTTCCTGGTGGCTCCCTGTCTAGCGCGCGAGCTGTCGGCTCTCCGAACGGGACGTGTTGATTCCGTCGTGTTTGAGCTCTCGCCGAGACCAGGGCGAGCGAGGCCGTGGGGTCGCCCTGGCCGGCACCGAACCAAATGGCCCCCCGTCGGCTCCGACCGGCCCGGAGCGAGCCGGTAAGGTCGGGTTCACATCCGAATGAGACAGAAGCCGAGACACAAGTGAGGTCCCCATGGGAGCCCATACCCGCGACGAGTTGGCCGCCATCACCGCGAAGTTCCTCGAAGCATTCAACCGCAACGATCTGGACGGGGTGATGGCCCACTTCGCCCCGAACGGGGTCTACGAGGAGTTCAACGGCAACCTCGTCGAAGGACCCGACGCCGTTCGCGCTGCGTTCGCGCCCCAATTCTCCGGTGCGTTCGGCGAGCTGAAGTTCATCGACGAGGACCTCATGGTCGATGCCGAGGCCGGCAAGGTCATGGCCTCGTGGCGCTGCACCCTCGAGGTCAAGGGCGAGCCCACCGGCTGGCGGGGCCTCGACGCCATGACGTTCGACGACGACGGCAAGATCACCCACAAGCTGACCTACGCCAAGACCCGGGCGCCCCTGTTCGGGAGTTGAGAGTCAGTCACGACGGAGGAGAGAGGCGCTCGCGCAGCTCACCCCAACCGGCCTTGCCCTCGTCGGAGCCCAGCCATGAGATGAAGTCGGGTCGAGCCCGGGCCTTGAACATGGGATTGGCGAATGTCTGGGCCCACCAGCTGAGGGGGTGGAGGGTCCACTCCATCGCCGCGTCGAACTCGACCCAGCGCCGGGCGTGCTCTTCCGACCGGAAGAGGTTCATGCCGCCTCACCTGAATGGTCGGTTGGCGGCGTCGCCGCCCACCGGACTCCGGGTGTAGCCCACGATCGTGTCGGGGTCGACGAGAAGGAGCTCGCCGTCACGCATCTCGACCCGGAGGGGGTCGTCGCCCACGAGGCACGGCGCATCGACGCGCACAGTCTTGCCGGGAAAGAGCCATCCACAGGCGAGGGCTTCGAAGCCGCACTGGGCGAACCACTTCTGTTCGCCATCGACGCTGACCCGGTATTGGGTGGGCTGGCTGTTGAATGGGGGGAACGAGGCGATGTAGTCGGTACCGGGGTGGAACCATCCTGGGGTCATGCCGATGATCGTCTTCATGCGTTCGAGGGCTTCGGCGGGCGTGATGCCCATGGTTCGCGAGAGCTCGGCAAAGTGGGGCACGACGCCCGTGGCCGCGGTCTCGGCCATGATGGCCGCGTAGGTGGCGTCGAGGTCGGCGGTGGTGGCGGAACTACTGGTGTCGCTCATCGGTCCAGGCTCCCACACCGACGGATTTGGCGCCCGAGACGGTGGCCGTGATCCACTGGGCAACCAATGGACCAGATCGCGCTCGTTGCCCTCGATCTCGATGGCACCGTTCTCGATTCGAGGGGCGAGGTGCCGGGCCGGGTGCGAGATGCGATCCGGGCTGCCGGTGAAGCCGGCATCGAGGTGGTCGCGGCCACTGGGCGCCCTCCGTCGGTGGCGGCCCGGGTGCTGGAGCAGGCCGGCTTCGTCCGCTGGGCGATCTGCTCGAACGGTTCGGTCACCATCGATCTCCGTGCCGGTCGGATCCATCGGGCCGACTGGATCGACGAGACGGTGTTGCGCCGCGAGCTCCCCATCATTCGCGAGCACCATCCTGAGCTCCGCTTCGCCCTCGAGCTCGAGGCTTCGGTACTCCACGAGCGCGACTTCCATCGACTGGTGGGCGAGCCGCCCGAAGACAGCGAGGTCGATGACCTGCTCGCTGTCGACTGGCCCGAGCGGGTGCACAAGGCGCTTGTGTTTGCCGGGGTCGACGATGGGCCGGCCATCCTCGAGAAGGTGGAAGGACTACTCGACGATCTCCTCGAGGTCACGGTCTCTGGCTTGCCTTTCGTCGAGCTGGCCCCGCGGGGCATCAGCAAGGCGTCGGCCCTCGAGGCGCTCGGTCGCGATCTGGGATTGGGCGCCCATCACATGCTCGCAATGGGCGACAACGAGAACGACCACTCGATGCTGAGATGGGCCCGAATCGGGGTGGCGATGGCCAACTCGACGCCGGGCACTTTGGGCGTGTCCGACCGGGTGGTGGCGTCCAACGACGAGCACGGAGTAGCCCACATTCTCGAGGAACTCATCGACAACCGTCGATGAGACCTCTGGCACTTATCAGCTTCTAGGGGTCAGACCCCTAATCGGGGATAGGGGTCAGACCCCTAATCGCCAATAAGGGTCAGACCCCTACGGAAACCTACGGAAACTTGCGGAAATTCGGGTGGAAACCGGGCTAGAGACGGGACACGAGGGAGCTGGTGTCCCAGCGGTTGTGGCCGGCCTCCTGGACCTCGGAGTAATAGCCGTCGACCAGGCGGGTGACGGTGAGATCGGCGTCGATCGCCTCGGCCTGGGCCAGGGCGATCCGCAGGTCCTTGCGCATCCAGTCGACCGCGAAGCCGAAGTCGAACTCGCGGGCCACCATCGTCTGGCCCCGGTTCGCCATCTGCCACGAACCGGCCGCACCGCCACTGATGGCATCGAGCACCTTGTCCATGTCGATGCCCGATTTCTGTCCGAACGCGATGGCCTCGGACAATCCCTGCACGAGCCCGGCGATACAGATCTGGTTCACCGACTTGCAGAGCTGACCGTGCCCGGTGGGGCCTATGAGGGTGCGGGCCTTGGCGAAGGTGTCGATGAGGGGGCCCACCCGCTCGAACACCTCGGGCTCACCTCCGCACATCACCGCGAGCTGGCCGTTCTGGGCGCCGGCCTCCCCGCCCGACACGGGAGCGTCGAGGAACCCGACCCCCTGCGCCGCGCCGGCCTCGGCCAGTTCGCGGGCCAGATCGGCCGACGTGGTCGTGTGATCCACCAGGGTGGTGCCCGAGCTCATGCCGGCCAGGGCACCGTCTTGGCCCAAGACGACCTCCTGCACGTCGGGGTCGTCGCCGACGCACACGAACACCACCTGGGAACCCTCAGCAGCCTCCCGTGGCGTGGGGGCCGTCTGGCCTCCGTGCTGGGCCACCCAGTCGGCGGCCTTGTTGGTTGTCCGGTTCCAGACAGTCACGTCATGGCCGGCCGCTTGGAGATGGCCCGCCATGGGATAGCCCATGACTCCGAGGCCGATGAAACTGACGGACGCCATGGGGATGCTCCTTGGGGTGGGGGAGGGGAAGAGATGGTTCGGGTGAGGGTCGAGAGTACGCCGCGGCACTAGCCTGCCGCCCGTGCAGGAGTTCGATCTGATCATCGTCGGTAGCGGCTCGGGGAACTCGATCCCCAGTCCCGAGTTCGATTCGTGGCGCATCGCCCTGGTCGAGAAGGGGGTCTTCGGTGGCACCTGCCTCAACGTGGGGTGCATCCCATCGAAGATGTTCGTGTACTCGGCCGACACCGTCGAGCACGTGCGCCACGCCGGCACCTACGGGGTCGATGCCACCCTGAACGGTGTCGACTGGCAATCGATTCGCGACCGGGTCTTCGGACGGATCGATCCCATCGCCGCCGGGGGAGAGGACTACCGGGTCAACCAGTGCCCGAACATCTCCGTCTTCCGCGACGAGGGGCGCTTCGTCGATCACAAGGTCATCCAGGTCGGCGACACCCGGATCACCGCCGACAAGATCATCCTGGGCGCCGGTGCCCGCCCTTTCATCCCCGACATCCCCGGCCTCGACGAGGTCGGTTTTCACACCTCCGACACGATCATGCGACTCGATGAGGTGCCGCGTCGGCTGGCGATCGGTGGGGGCGGCTACATTGCCTGCGAGCTCGGCCATGTCTTCGCGGCCATGGGGTCCGAGGTGACGATCGTGTCCCGCAGCCCCTTGCTGTTGCGGGCCGAGGACGCCGACATCTCCGCCCGGTTCACCCAGGCCTTCTCTGAGCGGGCCCGCCTCTATCTCGGGTGTGTTCCCCGTCGGGTATGGCAGGACGACGAGGGCATCCACCTCGACCACGAGGAGCACGGTGACCGTATGGTCACCACCGTTGACGCCCTGTTGTGGGCCACCGGTCGGATGCCCAACGGTGACACCCTCGACGTCGAACAGGGCGGGATCGATCACGACGGCGGTCGGGTCCTGGTGGACGACACGATGGCCACCAATGTCGAGGGCATCTACGCGTTCGGGGACCTGGTCAATACCTTTCAGCTCAAGCATGTGGCGAATGCCGAGGCCAAGATCGCGTTCCACAATGTTCTCAACCCGACGCAACCCCAGCACATGGACTACCACTGTGTGCCCCACGCGGTCTTCTCGGCTCCCCAGGTGGCATCGGTCGGGGCCACCGAAGCTCAGCTCATCGGTGAACGGGTCCCGTATGTGTCGGCCATCAAGGACTTCGGTTCGACTGCCTACGGCTGGGCGCTCGAGGACACCACCGGGTTCGTGAAGGTCCTGGCCCACGCCGAGACCCGTCACCTGCTGGGGGCCCACATCATGGGCCCCCAGGCCTCGACCCTGCTCCAATCGCTCATCCAGGGGATGCGTTTCGGGCAGACCGTCGACGAGATGGCCCATGGCCAGATGTGGATTCACCCCGCCCTGAGTGAGGTCGTGGAGAACGCTCTGCTCGAACTCTGACTCTCGACGGAGCCGCTATTGGCATTCCGTCACCACTGATGTGACTCCTGTCTCACGGCTTGCTATCGTGCCCGATCACCGTGACGGCAGTCACTTCCGACGCGAATACATGTTCTGATGACACCACAGTTCAAGATGATCTACCAGGGGGGACGAATCCACGTGGCAAGGCTGATGAGCAGTGTCGACCGACCCGCCTTCGGGACCTTCTCCGCCGTGGTGGAGCCAGCGTGAGCGACACTTCCTCGCCGATCGACCAGACCGCGGCGATGCTCAACGAGCCGGTCCTCGTCGTGAAGGATCTGAAGACCCACTTCGCGGTTGCGGCCGGATCGGTGAAGGCCGTTGACGGGGTGTCGTTCTCGATCAACCGGGGCCGAACCCTGGGCATCGTGGGCGAGTCGGGGTCGGGCAAGACGGTCCTGGCGCGCTCGATCATGGGGCTCAACGTCGCCTCCAACGCCACCACCACCGGCTCGGTTCTGTACCGGGGCCGTGAGCTGGTCGGAACCCCACCCAAGGAGATGAAGGAGCTGTGGGGCTCGGAGATGGCGATGGTCTTCCAGGACCCCATGACCTCGCTCAACCCGGTGGTCAAGGTGGGCCGTCAGCTCACCGAGCACATGCGGGCCCACCTCGACTATTCGAAGACCGAGGCCCGCCACTCGGCCATCGAGCTCCTCCGCTCGGTCCGCATCCCCGAGCCCGAGGCCCGGTTCGACAACTACCCCCACGAGATGTCGGGCGGTATGCGTCAGCGGGTCTGCATCGCCATCGCCCTGGCCTGTGGTCCCATGGTCCTGTTCGCCGATGAGCCCACCACCGCGCTCGACGTGACGGTCCAGCACCAGATCCTGAACCTGATGGCCCAGCAGCAACGCGATCGCCACATGACGATGATCCTGGTCACCCACGATCTTGGTGTCGTGGCCGGCCGGGCCGACGAGATCGCGGTGATGTACGCCGGCAAGGTCGTCGAGAAGGCACCCACCGGGCCCCTGTTCACCAATATGCGCCACCCCTACACCGAGGCCTTGTTCCGCTCGATCCCCAAGACCTCCCAGGCGGCCCACACCCGCCTGGCAGCCATCGCCGGGCGGCCCCCCGACCTGATCGAGCCGCCCCAGGGCTGCAAATTCTCGCCTCGCTGCCCGTATGCCCAGGAGAGGTGCCGCGACGAGGAGCCCGAGCTCCAGATCGCCACCGACCCCGGCCACGCCTTTGCCTGTCACTTCCCTGTGGGCACCGAGGAGAACCGGCGGGCCTACGAGAGCAACCTGGCTGCCGGTCTGCCCCAGACCCTGGCGGTTGCAGGACGCATGCAGGCCACCGAAGAGGTGACGGGCTGATGGCCGGCACCGGAACCTCACATCTCCGTTCCACCGACGAGGTCCTCCTCCAGGTCGAGGATCTCGTGGTCGAGTTCCCGCTCGGGGGCGGCAAGGTCGTTCATGCGGTGAGCGGCATCTCCTTCGATATCGCACCGGGCGAGACCCTCGGTCTCGTGGGCGAGTCAGGCTGCGGCAAGTCGACGACAGGCCGGGCCGTGCTCCAGCTCCCGGTGCCCACCTCGGGCCGGGTCCAACTGGGCGACACCGACCTCACGAGGCTCGATCCCGCGGCCCTGAGGGCCCGGCGCACCGACATCCAGATGATCTTCCAGGACCCGATCTCGTCGCTCAACCCGCGTCGCACCATCGGTGAGATCGTGGCCGAGCCCCTCAAAGTCTGGGGCCCCCACCACAAGGATGAGCAGTGGAAGATCGTCGCCAACATGCTCGATCATGTGGGCATCGACCCCGATGTGGCCCGCTACAAGCGCCCCCACGAGTTCTCCGGCGGCCAGTGCCAGCGCATCTCCATCGCCCGGGCCCTGGTGCTCCAGCCCGAGGTCATCATCTGCGACGAGCCGGTTTCGGCCCTCGATGTATCGGTGCAGGCCCAGATCCTCAACCTGCTCGAGGACCTCAAGGCCGAGTACGGCCTGACCCTGGTCTTCATTGCCCATGATCTGGCCGTTGTGAAGAACATCAGCGACCGGGTCGCGGTGATGTACCTGGGCAAGATGTGCGAGATCTCGGGATCCGACGAATTGCACGCCAATCCGGCTCACCCCTACACCGACCTGCTCCTGAACTCGATCCCGGTCCCCGATCCTTCAGTCGCGATCGATCTCGACGTCACCGCCGGGGGTGAGCTCCCGTCGCCGATAGCGCCGCCGTCAGGCTGTCGCTTCCGGACCCGGTGCCCCCGGGCCGAGGAGCGTTGCGCGGCCCTCGAGCCGATCATGCAGAGGGTCGATGACGGCCACTATGTGGCCTGCCACTTCCCATTGGCCGATGTGGTCGAGGCCGAGGTGGCGATTTCATGACCCGACCCCGTGACGGCCGTCACATCTGGGACAATCAGACCTGCAAGTCGAATCCAATGATCATCATCGCCGAGGGGTCCACCCCGGCAAAGGAGGAGGTTCCTACCTCATGAATAAGAAACGGCTACTGAGGCTGCTAGCCCTGTTGTTCGCATTCGCCATGGTGGCTGCGGCATGTGGTAGTAGCGATTCGGACGGGGGAGACTCCGGCGACGAAGGGGGCGGCACCGACACCGACGAGGGCGGTGAAGAAGAAGAGGCCGACGAGGGCGGTGACGACGACGTTGCTGCGGCCGGAACCGAGGCCGAGGGTGACGTCGACACTGAGGT
>JAAEMS010000228.1 GCA_024225275.1 Actinomycetes bacterium | reverse complement strand
TCCCCACGACCGGCTGGTTGAGGGCAACGCCCGACATGTCACCGAAGTGGGCAAGTAGGCCGTTGGAAGGGATCACCCGGCCTCGATCGGTGAACTGCCACCACCCCACCATGTCGGGCGGGGCCATCGATGTGGCCACCAATGGCGAAGTTGTCGCTGCGGTCGACAGTCCGGCGGTAGTCGATGTCGACGATCCGGCCGGGCTCGTCAAAGTAGTGCAGGAGAGTTTCGTTGCCAGCCCCACCGAAGCCGGAGGTCATCACCAAGTCGCCGTAGGGCGTGATCGACTTCCAGCTGACGATCGTGGAATCGATGAGGGTCTCGCCCCCACCATCCCGGTCGAGCTCCCACATTCCCCCATCTCCCGCCACGGAAGGTGCCGTTCGGCCCGGTGACGGAGTAGTCCTGGGTCAGGTAGTCGGGGAACAGGAACTGGCTGAACGGTGGGCCACCCATAGGGAGTCCGAGCGGGCCACCAACTCCCCTGACTCGTCGAAGAGGCATGCTCCAGCGACCTTCGAAGGCAACAACCGCATGGTTCTCACCCGCCCAGACCTCGCCGATGATCCGACCGAACTGGAAGGCCGAGTACCCGCCCTGACCCATCCCCGGGCGGCCCTGGGCCCACCCGGGGATGGAGACGGAGTCGGGGATGGTCACGGGGCGCCGTGGGAGTCGCGCAACTCGCGCTTGAGGACCTTCCCGGTCGCGTTGTGGGGGATCTCTTCAATGAACACCACCGACTGGGGCACCTTGAATCGGGCCAGATTCTCGCGGCAGTGGTTGATGATCTGGGTATCGGTGAGCTCGGCATCGGGTTGGCGCACGACGACGGCGCGACCCACCTCGACCCACTTCTCGTCGGGCACCCCGATGACCGCCACCTCGACGATGCCGTCGAGTTGGTAGATCACCCCTTCGACCTCGGCCGGGTAGACGTTCTCGCCGCCAGAGATGTACATGTCCTTCCAGCGATCGACGATGTAGAAGAACCCGTCCTCGTCTTCGCGGGCAGCGTCGCCGGTGTGGAGCCAGCCGTCGGTGAACGACTCGGCCGTGGCCTCGGGCTTGTTCCAGTAGCCGGGGGTGATGTTGGGTCCCCGGACCCACAACTCACCGGTCTCACCCACTGGAGTGGGGCTGCCGTCTTCGGCGACGATCTTGGCCTCGGTGTGCATCGCGGGGAGGCCGGCTGAGCCGATCCGGGTCTCGCAGTCCTCGGGCTTGAGCGAGAGCACGAGAGGACTCGTCTCGGTCATGCCGAAGGCTTGCTGGAGGGGCAGGCCCTTCGAGGCCCAGGCCTCGATGAGGGGCACGGGTGTGGGAGAGCCACCGACTGCGGGCCCTACCAGGGTGGGGAACGAGGCATCGACAAAGGCCGGCACCTGGCTCATGAACAGCCAGTTGGCGGGCACTCCGATCGTGTGGGTGATGCCCATCTCTTCGCTGGTCAGCAGGGCCAGGGCCTCGGCCGGGTCAAACGTCTTCATGACCAGGTTGGTGCCCCCGAAGTGGAAGGCCGGGTTGGCGAAGACGTTGAGGCCTCCTGTGTGGAAGAGGGGGAGGAAGGCGATGTTGACCATGCTCTCGCTCAGGCCGAAGAACTCGACACAGTTCACCGCGTTCCAGAACGCCATGCCCTGGGTGATGATCGCCCCCTTGGGGCGGCCCGTCGTCCCCGAGGTGTACATGATCGTGAGCACATCGTCGTGGGTGCACTCGACCGCCCCCTGGTACGGGTCAGCGGCGGCGATGGCGTCCTCGTAGGGAGCCGCATCGCCCCCGGCGCTGCCCCACGAGATCCGGTGAGGAATCGAACAGATCTCGGTGAGCTTGGTGGCGTTGTCTGCGAAACCATCGTCGTGGATGATCGCCACCGGGGTGCAATCGCCCACGATGTACTCGAGCTCGGGCAGGACCAGCCGCCAGTTGAGGGGCACGAAGATGGCACCAAGCTTCCAGCAGGCGAACTGGACCTCGAAGAAGTTGGTGTTGTTCTCGGCCAGCACGGCCACCCGTCCACCCCGCTCGACCCCGAACTCGTCCTGGAGAGCGGTGGCCAACCGGCTGGTTCGATCATCCATTTCCGCGTAGGTGAACGAGCGGCCTGTCGCCAGGTCGCGTACGGCCTCCTTGTCACCGCGGGTGGCGGCGTGGTGGGCGATCCAGTCATAGGAACGAGTACTCATACGATCGACGCTACCCGACGAAACACTACGGTGAGCCACCGTGGAAGGGCTGCCGGTTGTCGATGAGTGGTACGTGACAACGCGGTTCGACGACCAGGTCTCGCTGATCACCGAACCCCACGTCCATCCCCTGCTCCGGTGCAATGTCTGGCACATCGAGGGACGCGACCTGGACCTGGTGGTCGACACCTCGATGGGGCTTCGACCCCTCCGGTCGATGGTCGAACGAGAGCTGGCCGGTGGGCTGCTGGCGGTGGCCACCCACTCCCACGTCGATCACATCGGTGGTCTCCACGAGTTCGACGAACGGGCGGCTCACCCCTCCGAGGCGGCCGTCCTCGAAGGGGCCAGCTTGGCCTCGGTCGCCACCGCTCACTATCCCGAAACCGTTCTCGGCCCCTACCGCGACGCAGGCTACGAAATCGCAGAGCTCCTGATCGATGCCGTACCGCCCGACGGGCCCGCGGCCACGGTGTACGAGGTGGCCGCCGCGGCGCCCTCCCGGTTGATCGACGAAGGGGACGTCATCGATCTGGGCGACCGGACCTTCGAGGTCCTGCACCTGCCCGGCCACTCCCCCGGAAGCATCGGCCTCTGGGAAGCCCGCACCGGGGTTCTGTTCTCGGGTGATGCCGTCTACGACGGGCCCCTGCTGGACGGTTTGGAAGGCTCCGACATCACCGACTACCGGGCCACGATGGAACGACTACGAGCCCTACCGGTGTCAGTGGTCCACGCTGGTCACGAGCCCAGCTTCGGGCGCCCACGTCTGGCCGAGTTGTGCGAGGCCTACCTCAGTCAGACCGGCGGGTGAAGACCGGGTTGTAGTTCGAGGACCGCTCGGGGCTGTGCCGGTAGCCGTCGAGGTCGAAGTCGGTGAGAGCTCTGACCGACTTGATGCGGTTGCGGATGATCCATCCGGTCATCGCCCCACGGGCCCGCTTGGCAAAGAAGGCAACGATCTTGTGCTCACCGTCGCCCTTGGCGTCAAGGAAGGTGGGGGTGATGATGCGGGCGTCGAGCCGTTGGGGCTGGACCGAGCCGTAGTACTCGTTCGACGCCAGGTTGATCAGGACGGCCGGGCCGGGACTGGCGGCGATGTCGGCATTGAGCTGGTCGGTGATGCGGTCGCCCCAGAAGCTGTAGAGGTCCGAGCCGCGGCCAGTATCGAACTTCGACCCCATCTCGAGCCGGTAGGGCTGCATGAGATCGAGGGGTCGGAGCACGCCGTAGAGGCCCGAAAGGATGCGCAACACCTTCTGGGCGTGGGTGAAGTCACGTTCATTGAACGATCCCGTGTCCATGCCCTGATAGACGTCGCCGGTGAAGGCAATGACCGCGGGGCGGGCGTTCTTGGTGGTGAACGGGCGTTCCCAATCTTGGAATCGCTCGAAGTTCAGCTCGGCCAGCGAGGCGGAGATGTGCATCATCTCGGCGATCTCGGCCGGTGACTTGCCCCGCATGACCCCAACCAGGCGCTCGGACTGGTCGAGCATGAGGGGGTTGGAGTGCTTGCGGGTGGCCAGGGGTGACTCGTAGTCGAGTGATTTGGCGGGGGAAACAACGATCAGCACCCGCCCATTTCTAGCCGTTCTGTCGCCGCGGGCCATGATCGGGTCACCAACGAGGCGATCCAGGCCGGCCTGGCCGACTGAGTCAGAACCGGTCGGTCATCCTTGGCGGGTGATGGCCGCGTGGACCAACCAACCGAAGATGGGATCCTCGGGGCGGCCCCTCATCATCTCGGGGTGCCATTGAACCGAGACCAGCCGACCGTCGTCGGACTCCAGGCCCTCGACGGTGCCATCGTCAGCCCGGCCGGTGGCGTTGAGGCCCGGGGCCAGGTCCAGCACCGTCTGATGATGGAGGCTGTTGACCTTGCGGCTGTCGCCGTAGAGACCATGCAGTATCGAGCCATCGACGAAGTCGACCGGGTGGACCTCGGTGTCGGGGACGACATCGAACCGGGCGTGGGGCTGGACGTCCTGGTTCAGGGTGCCACCGGCCTGGACGTTGATGAGCTGGAGCCCCCGACAGATGCCCAGCACCGGGAGGCCGCGGTGGATGGCCCTTCCGAGTAGGGCCAGCTCGAAGTCGTCGCGTTCGGACTCGGGTGGGAAGAGGTCTGTCGCGGGCTGGTGTCCGTAATGCTCGGGGCCGATGTCGGCTCCACCGGTGAGCAGGACTCCGTCGAGGTACTCGGCCAGCTCGACCGGATCAGCGTCGATGGGGAGGTTCACCGGGAGGCCCCCGGCCTCGAGCACGCCGAGGGAGTAGTCGGCGAGATACAGGTCGACCTGGATGTGGTCCATGGTGGCGGGGAAACCCTCGATGGCCTTGGCGAGCTTGCGTCGACCGGGAAGGCCGATGAGCGGTCGTGACATCAGATCTCCAGCAGAATCTCGGGGCTTCGACGGTACCGGGGGTGTTCTGGACTCTGAGGACTCAGTTCTCGGGGAATGCGACCTCGTCGAGGAACCAGTCGACCAGGGCGAAGCACGCCTTGCGGGCCCCTTCCTCGTTGGCCCCGGTGTCGGCCAGTAGCTGGTGGCGGTCGAGGCCGCATTCGGCCAGGTACTCGTCGGCGGACGAACCAAGCCAACCGGCAACGTGAGTCCGGTTGACCTCGGGGTGGAACTGGGTTCCCACGGTACGCCCCAGCCGGAACATCTGGTGGGCCCGGGGTGAGGTAGCGAGGACCTCGGCCTCCGCCGGCGGGAAGAACCGGTCGTGATGCCATTGCATCCACGGACCGAGGCCGGCCGGATTGCCATCGCCGTCGATGGAGCACCATCCGAACTCGCCTTCCGGCGCCCTCTCGACTGTTCCCCCCAGAGCGGTGGCCAACAGTTGTCCGCCGAAACAGATCCCGAACATGGGGGTGCCCGCCTCGTGGCACTCGCCCAACAGATCGAGCTCATCATGAACCCAGGAGCTGATGGCGTCAGTATCGGTGAGGGAACGGATCGAGCCCATGGGCACGATCAGGTCGTAGCCCTCGAAGGGCGGGAACGGAACCGACTCGTTGGCCTCGAAGTAGGTCGGGCACACGATGTGGGTGTCGACCTCGTAGCCCCGTTCGAGGAGCCGTTCGGTGAAGAGACAGCCGTGACTGTCGACCTCGTGGGCGATGACAAGGGCGAGGGCCATGGCCTCAGACCACCTTCATTGGCATGTACTTGATCCCGGGGGTGGAGTTCGATCGTAGGCGACTGATGTCACCGTTGGGCTCGTCATGATGTCGTCGCGAGCTGGTGCGACGATCGCCGGCCTGGACGCGAGCGTACTTGAAGATCCCGATCTGCCGTTCGGTCAGGAGTCGATGCCGTCAGCGGTGTTGATGACCACTCGGAGCATGGCCGACAGCTCCTCCTTCTCGTCGGCCCCCAAGCCGTCGGTGACCTCGACCTCGAAGGCGCTGAACCGGGGCCCGAGCTCCTCGATCCGGGCCTGACCATTGTCGGTGAGCACCACCAGGACCCGGCGGCGATCGCCGGTCATCCGCTGGCGTTCGACCAGGCCCTGCTTTTCGAGGGTGGTGAGCATCCCGGTCAGGGTGCCCTTGGCCAGATCGCATTGGCCGGCCAATTGGGCGGTCTCCATGGCGCCCCAGACCCAGAGAACGAACAGGATGGCGAATCCACCCCACGACAGGCCGGCTTCAGCCAGCAGATCGCGCTCGGCACGACGACGAACCGCGGCAGCAGCCCGATAGATGTTGGCCACTGCCTGCATCGAGCGGAAGTCGAGAGGCCGATCGCCAAGGGCGGCCTGGATGTCCTGCTCAGCTTGGAGCAGTGCGTCGTACTCGAGCTTCCGAGGGCCGGCCATGGGCTCTGAGCGTACCCCCGGACCAGCCCCCAACCGGCCACACGAACCAGCATCGTTCGGTACCGAATAGCTCACCCCCTACCTTCGACGGCCCGGTCAACTGGCGCTGATCACCACGAGCTGACCCACCAGGTCGCCGGGGGCGAGGGGACCGTAGTCCTCGATCGACCAGGCCCGGCCCACCACCTGGATCAGGTGGCGCCGACCGGGGGCATCGGCCAGCTCGACGAAGCCCTTGGCCCGCAGCAAACCGTCGAGCCCCTCGACCAGGGCGACCAGATCGTTTCGCCCCATCGGGCGGGCAAGGTCGATGATCGACGTGGCGAAGGACTCGGTGGTTGATCGAGCCGGGCCCGGATCGGGTCGGGCCCCCTGCACCGCCGCCGACAAGGCAATAGCCGGATCGAGACGACCGTTCTCGACGGCGAGGACGGGCCGACCGGGGGCCAGCTCGGCCAGGAGGTCGATCAACTCGTCGCGCTCGGACGATGACACCAGATCGGGGCGCGACAGGACCACCAGATGGGCGGCGTCGAGTTGGCGCTGCACCAGGTCGGCCACTGCGGGGGTGGCCCTTCGGGCCCGCACCGACGTGGCATCGACCACCGTGATGATCCCGTCGAGGGTGAGAGCCGGCTCGCCGCCCACGACGGTGGCGATAGAGGTGGGATCGCCGATACCGCTGGCCTCGATGACGATGGCGTCGGGAGGATGGGACCGGACCGCCAGGTTGGTGAGGGTGCGGGCCAGGTCGGGACCGAGGGTGCAGCAGCTGCACCCATTGCTCAGCTCCACTCGCTCGGCGTCGGTGCCGGCGATGAGGGCGGCGTCGATATTCACCTCACCGAGATCGTTGACCACCACCGACAGCCCCAGTCCATGGTCGGCTTCGAGCAGATGACGCAGGAGGGTGGTCTTGCCGGCACCCAGGAACCCGCCGATGACAGTCACCGGAACCGCGGTTGTCGCGAGTGCGGGCTCAGCGGATACCGGCGCCTGGATCGACGAGACGAGGGCATCCCATTCACCAGCTAGTCGGGTCAGGGCGTCAGCCATCGGCCTCGTGTGGTTCCCCGCCCAGCACGGTGCCCACGACCGGGACCCGATGCAGGCCGGCAGGGTCGACCTCGTAGGGGTCGTCGCCCAGGACCACGAAGTCGGCCAGCTTGCCAACTTCGAGACTGCCGACCTCGTGGTCGCGACGCAGGACGTGGGCTGCATCGGTGGTGATGGCCCTCAGGGCGCGGTCGACCGAGATCCGTTCGCCGGGGGCCATGACCGTCTCGCCGTCGGCTGCGAGGCGATTCACCGCCACCCAGGCGGCAGTCAGGGGGGCCATGGGGCCGACAACGAGGTTGTAGTCGGAGTGGAGGGTGAACATGGCTCCGGCCCGCTCGAGGCTGCCCAGGCGGGCGGTGGCTTCGGCCCGGTCCGGGCCGAAACCGCTGTCGCTGTGCAACAAGGACCGGTAGTGGACGAAGTAGGGGTTGACGCTGGCCATGGCGCCCAGCGCGGCGAGCCGCCGGCACTGGTCGACTCGGCTGATGCAGTAGTGCTCGATGGTGAAGCGGTGGTCGAAACGGGGTTTGCGTAGCTGGAGAGCGGCCAGGGTGTCGAGGGTCATGTCGACCGTCTCGTCACCGTTGGCGTGGGAATGGATCTGAACCCCCGCGTCCCAATAGGGCCACATGGCCTCGACCATCTCGTTCCAGGGCACCTCACCGGTGAGCCCCTCCTCGCCGTCGAGATACCCGGGGAAGTTGAGCTTGAGGGTCATCGACGGATACGAGCCGTCGTTGACGAACTTCACGCCGTGGGCGGCCAGCCGGTCGGTGCTGCGCTCCGACATCGTGCGCAGGAACTCGAGGCGGTCATCACCGAACTTGCGCACGAGCCGTGAATCGAAGGGCACCAGGAGCACCCGCAGGGGGAACCCACCGCCATCGATGACCTGCTGGTGATCATCCCACTCACCCTCGAACGAGTCGAAGCCCCAGATCATGTCGGCGGTGGTCGTGATGCCGTTGCGTACGGCCACCTTGCCTTGACGCTCCAGCGCCTCGATGCCGAACCCGGGGCGGTAGACGTCGGCCCGCACGGGTGCGGTGGCCATGCCCACCGCACCGGTCTCGATGAACCAGCCGTTCAGGCGGCCGTCAGGGTAACGACCGAGGCCGTGGGCGACCGTGTCCTCGGTGACCCCGATGAGCTCGATCATCGGTGTGTTCGTGTAGACGATGTGTGGGGCGTAGGACAGCACCCAGATGGGCACCGTGTCGGAGATCTGGTCGAGCATGTCGCGGTCGAGGTGGCCGGCCTGGGTGCCAGGGTCATAGCCCCAGGTGATGATGGGCCGGCTGGGGTCATCGGAGGCGGCCACCAGCTCTGACAGGCGGGCCAACGCCGCGTCGCGGTCGTCGAGTCCCTGCACCACACCGGCGGGGCCCTGACAGGGGATCGGCCCGACGTACTCGAGCCCCATGTACGTGCCCGACATGCGCAGGTGGGTGTGGGGATCGATGAGCCCCGGCATCAAGACCTGCTGGGCGTAGGTGTCGTCGATGTCATGATCGACCCGCCTCAGCCATGGATCCATCGACTCGAGTGACCCTACCGACACGATCCGTCCATCGGCCACCGCCACGGCCGAAGCTGTGGGCCGGCCGGGATCCATCGTGCGGATCTGTGCTGCGGTGAAGACCCGTACCCGATCCATGAGAGTCCCCTTTCCTGATTCGCCGGCAACACTAGGTGGCGGGGAACCCGACCACCTCGAGGTCGCGGGCGGCCACCACGTCGGCCAGAGATTCGCGGGCCTCGACCCCGTGGGACTCGATGTCCTCGTAGCGCTCCGAGAAGTGGGACAGCACCAGCCGGCGCACACCGGCCCGAGCCGCCATCTCAGCCGCTTGGCGGGCGGTGAGGTGACCATGGTCGGCGGCCAGGCCGAGGTGTTCGTCGCGGTAGGTGGCCTCGAACACCGCCAGGTCGGCGCCGCGGGCCAGCTCGACCGCGTTGTCGCACACCCGGGTGTCCATGACAAAAGCAAAGGTGAGACCGGGCCGCACCTCGCTGACCTCGTCGATCGAGACCCAACGGCCCTGGTGGCGGATCGAGCCCTCGCGCTTGAGCCGGCCGGCGGCCTCGCCCTCGATGCCGAGCCGCTCCAGTTCCTCGGGCAGCAGGTGGGGTGCCGGTGGCCCTTCGAGACGCCACCCCACGGCCGGAACGGTGTGATCGAGCGAGAGGGCGGTGACCACCAGGCCATCGTGCTCCTCGGTTGTGCCCGGCTCGGTGGGGTGATGATCGATTCCCAAGTCGAAATCGATCTCGGACCCGAACAGGAGCCGCTCGAGGTTCTCCTGACCCCACGAGGGGTAGTGGAGGGCCAGCCGGCGGCCGGCACCAAACAGCCGCCACCGTTGGACCAGGCCCGGGAGGCCCAGACAGTGGTCACCGTGGAAGTGGGTGATGAACACGCGGCGGGTTCGGGTGATGTGGAGCCCGGCCCGCATCATCTGGCGCTGGGTGTTCTCTCCGGGATCGAAGACGTACAAGCGCTCGTCCCAGCGCAGGGCGTAGCTGCTCTGACCGCGGTCGGCCGTGGGCGACTGGGCCGCGGTGCCGAGAACAATGAGCTCCCGATTGGCCATACCCCATTCTGGTTCGGGGGACGGATCTCCACCGAAACGGGTTCACCGGCGCATGAGAATTCACCGACGAAGAGAACTACCCAGGAAGTCCAAGACTGCATCGTTCCACGCCTCGGGCTGCTCGAAGTAGGGGCTGTGCCCGGCGGCGGGGATCTCTACGAAGCGGGAGTTGGGGACCAGCCGGCTCGATGCGGCCAGCAATCGGCTGGGGAAGATCTCGTCGTGGGTGCCGGCAACGAAGAGCACCGGAACCCCGAGATCGCCGATCTGGCTGTGGTCGACCGACCAGGCGATGGTGTCGGCCAACTTGTCGACCGGTGGTGAGTGGAAGGACCCCAACGCCTGGTAGAGGAATGCATGGGCACAGTCGCGCTCGGCCGTGCCCGACCACAGAGCCCGATGGCCACCAACTGCCTCGCGCCCGCTGAACAGGCCCCCCTGGGCCTGGTACTCGGCGAAGGCGTCCTTGAGCTCCGAAGTCCATAGGCCGCCCACGGTGTCGGCGTAGGTCATCGAGAGGACCCGCTGGGGGCAACCCACCGCGAACGCGCTGATGTGCCAGCCCCCCATCGATTGACCGACCAGGTGAGCTTGGGAGATGCGGAGCTCGTCGAGCACCGCGGTGAGGTCGTCGGCGGCCGCCTCCGCGCTCGGTAGGTCGTTGTGGTTGGTCGAGTTGCCGAAGCCCCGGCTGTCCCAGGTGACGACCCGGAAGTACTGGCCCAGGACGGGCACCTGCTGGTACCAGACAGCGTGGGTGCCCCCCGCCCCGTGGGACAGCACGACCACCGGACGATCGTCGTCGGCACCGGTCTGGGCCATCTCCCAGTAGATGTCCTCACCGTCGGTATCGACACGGCCCCGTACCAGCTCGAGTTCCACCACGACTGCTCCCTCCGATGACGTGCTTCGTGGCACGATACTCACCCTCGGACGGGGGTGAGAACAGGGTCCTTGGGCAGCCGGCCTCAGTCGGGCGTGGGTAGTGCCGACTTCGGCTGGCTCTCGCTCCAGACCCTGTGGGACGAACTGGCGGGCGAGGGCCGCCACTTCTTCGACTGACCCAGCCCCCTTCGGGCCCCAGGAGTAGGGTCCTCGTCATGCAGGATGTGACTGGACAGATTGCGTGGATCACCGGGGCCGGGACCGGCATCGGTGAAGCGGGGGCCATCGCCCTGGCCGAGGCCGGCTGCACGGTGGTGCTATCAGGCCGCCGCGTCGAACCGCTCGAGGCGGTGGCCGCCAGGATCACCGGCGCCGGAGGACAGGCCGACATCGAGCCGCTCGACGTGGCCGACAATGACGCCGTGATCGCCGTCGCGGCCCGCATCCTCCGGCACCATGGCCGGGTCGACATCGGCGTGTTCAGCGCCGGACTCAATGTGACCGAGCGCAACTGGCCGGTGGTCACCACCGAAGCCTGGGACGACATCATCGGTATCGACCTCAACGGAGCCTTCTACTGCTGCCACGCCGTGCTGCCCAGTATGCGGGCCCACGGAGGCGGGTTGATCATCAACATCTCGTCGATGGCCGCCAAGGGCGCCAGCCCCCTGACCGGGCCGGCCTACACCGCGGCCAAACACGCCATGAACGCGATGACGGCGAGCCTCGCGGTCGAGGAGCGCAACAATGGCGTCAGGGCCACCGCCATTTGCCCGGGTGAGGTGGCCACCCCCATCCTCGATCTCCGGCCGATACCGGTGAGCGACGAGGACAAGGCCCGCCTGCTCCAGAGTGAGGACCTGGGCGAGCTCATCCGGTTCGTCGCCCAAATGCCCCGCCACGTGACCCTCGACGAGATCCTGATCACCCCCACCTACAACCGCTTCCTCGCCAACTGAGTCCGACCGGGCCTGACGACGTCGTCTCCCGATTCGATGAATCCACGCGCCACCTCCGGTTCCAGCCGATCGAGAACCCGACCGGGGCACAGAAGCCTTCTTGGGATGATGAACAGGATGAGGAATCCAACACCGACAGCTTCGCAGCCGACTGCATCGACGGGCTGAAGGAACGGGCTTCCTCACCGGCGGGCATGCCGGCCGATAGCTTGGCGGCATGGCTCTTCCCGCCCCCTCCCCGGCCGCCATCGACGCCCTCGCCCCTACCGGGGTGCTGCGGGCCGCCATCAACCTCAGCAACTTCCTGCTGGTCACCGGCAGAAGCGCCGACGGCAACCCCGAAGGAGTCTCCCCGGACATGGCGGCCACCCTGGCCGAAAGGCTCGGGGCAGACCTCGAGCTGCTCCAGTACAAGACCCCAGCCGCGATCGCCGACGACGCAGGCTCGGGCAACTGGGACATCGGCAACATCGGGGCCGAACCGGCCCGGGCCGAGCTCATCGACTTCACCACCGCCTACTGCGAGATCGAGTCCACCTACATCGTTCCGGCCGGCTCGCCCATCACCTCCATCGACGAAGTCGACCAACCCGGGCACAAGATCGCCAGCGCCGACCGCAGCGCCTACGGCCTCTGGCTGGACCGCAACATCGAGCACGCCGAGATCATCAACGCCTCCGGGCTCGAAGGGTCCTTCGAGGCTTTCGTCGAGCAGGGCTGCGACGCCCTCGCCGGCCTCCTCCCCCGCCTGCTCACCGACGTCGAGCGCCTCCCCGGCGCCCGCATCCTCGAGGGCCGGTTCACCGCCGTCCAGCAGGCCATGGGCACTCCCCGAGGGCGCGATCAAGCCGGTTTCGACTACCTGAAGGAGTTCGTCGAGGCCACCAAGGCCCAGGGAGTTGTAGCCGACCTCATCACCCGACACGAGGTCCAGGGCCTCGCGGTTGCCCCCTTCCGCCCAGCTACCTGATTCCTGCTCGTGGCCCGCTACATCCTCCGCCCTCTGGCCGTCGCGGTCCTGATCATGACCATCGTCTGGTTGCCCCCCGGCGACGACGGTCAGCCGGCGCCCCCAGTCTCGTTGGGCTACCCACCCCCAACTACCGAACCTCCGTCACCGACCACCACATCGACGACGACGACGACGACGGCGCCACCTCCGCCACCCACCACATGGCTGTTCGAAGACGAGTTCGCTCCGGCCCGGCCGGCGGTGGCGCCGCCGTTCTATGCCCTCGGCGACTCAGTGATGTTGGGGGCCAGAGCTGAGCTTCTCGACCGCGGCGTCGACACCGTGAACGCGGCGGTGAGCCGCCAGTTGGCCACCGGCACCGGAATCCTCCGAGGCGTGTCCGACCACCAAACTCTGGTGGTCCACCTGGGCACGAACGGACCGACCGGTGCGGCGACGGTCGACTCCCTGCTCGAGGTCGCTGAGGATGCCGGGTTCACGAACCTGTTCATCGTGACCATCCAGCTTCCGGCCCGGTACGCCTACGAGCAGTCGATGAACGACACCCTGCGGGAGGCCGCCGATCGGTGGGACGCCACCATCCTCGACTGGCAGGCCCTGAGTGACGAGAACCCGGGTTGGCTGGCCCGTGACGGTATCCATCTGACCTCGGCCGGCCGTGCCGGCTACGCCGACATGATCGCGACCGCTCTGACGCCCCCACCTCAGGTCGGGTGGTAGCGAACCGCCAGATCAATGACGCGCTCACCAGAAACCAGGTTGGGGGCGTGGCCCAAGTGCATGGCGTCTCCAAAGGCGTACACCCGGCCCCGGTTCGACACGATCCAGTAGCCGTCACCCGACTGGCTGGGGCGCATCTGCACCGCTGACGGGTTGCTACAGATCTCCGCCACCCCGGGGAGCGAGCCGTGGAAGGCAATGGCGTCGCCGGCGCCGAAAGTGAAGACACCACCGTCGCCCGCGTACAGCCAGTACCCGGCGGACTCCGGGTGCACACTCATCGACGTGACCGGAGCGTTGAGGATCCATGAGCCGGTTGAGCCCCAGAACGGCACCTTGAACGAGAACACTCCACCGTCAGCGGCAATGAGCCAATAGCCCGAGCCGTCCTGGTTGGTGGCCATCGAGATCACGGGGGCATTCAGTGGGGCTCCGCCCATCGAACCGTGGAACACCGCGGCCCCGAAGCCGAATACACCACCGTCGGGGGCCATGAGCCAGTAGCCGCCACCACTGGGATGGGCGACCAACCGGGTGACCGGGGCGTTGATCACGATGCCGAGGGTGGTGACGTCTCCGTGGTGGGTGGCGTCGCCGAAGGTCCAGACCTTGCCCTGGTCATCGACGATCCAGTAGCCGTCGCCCGACGGGGTGGCTTCCATCGAGATGGGCACTCCGGCATCGGACTCGGTGGACAGGTCGCCGTGATGGGCCGCGCCCCCGTAGGCGTGCACGACACCATAATCGGTGAGTACCCAATAGCCGGCGGCCGATGATGCCAGGGCGCCGGGTCCTTCGATGATGGGCTCCTCGCACAAGGGCAACCGATCGGAGATGGTCTGGGCGATGAGGTCGGCGACGAGTTGGGCGCCGGTGCCGGTGAGGTGCAGCCCGTCCCAGGTGACATCGGCCCGGCCGGCCGAGACGCCGGCCCAGTCGGCCAACACAACATTGGCGCGGTTGGCGGCCTCGGTGGCGAACAGCTGATTGGCGGCCCGGAACGAAGCAGTGTTGGTCCCCGCCTCCCGCAGGGTCACCAGCACCACCAGCTGGGTGTCGGCGAGGCGGTCGAGCATCGTGGTGACAGTGGTGGGAAAGGAGCTGGCCCAGGCGTCGTTGTAGCCCAGGCCGAGAACCACGACATTGTCGAGGTGGTCGGAGTAGGTCTCGAGTAGGCCCGGCCCGGCCGAGGCGGGGCGGGCGATCGCCCCCCCAGTACTCGAATGAAAGCCATCACGGCCATCGAAGACCAGGTCCCACTCGCCGTCGATTTGGGGGACGATGTTGTTCACCGCCCCCGTGTACTGGGTGGCCATACCCAACAGCACCGAGTCAGTCAGAATCAGCAGATCCTGGGTGTCACCCTGGGCCGCAGCCGGGCTGGCGGCCGCGGGAAGGGGGGCGATGAGGGCGAGCAAACCTGCGATGGCAACCAGCAGGCGGGATGGGGGGCGCGTGGGAAGATGAGTCATGGCGGGAATCCGTCACCCACCGTACCAAGCCGCGCCCCAGACCGAATGGCGACAGGATCCCCGGCGAAGAACGTCAAGATCGCTACCGTAGCGCCGATACTGGCCATGAAAGAAGCAATCTCGTCGGGTGAAGAGATCCCGACCCGTCCGGCGGTGAGCCGTATGCCGTACCTCGGCGGAATCGACGGAATCCGAGCCCTGGCCGTGCTCGCCGTGGTGGCGTACCACCTCGACGCGGCGTGGATGCCCGGCGGGTTCTTCGGTGTCGAGGTGTTCTTCGCCGTGTCCGGCTACCTGATCACCGCCCTGTTGGTGCGCGAGGTCGCCGGATCCGGGCGCGTTGACCTGGTGGGGTTCTGGACCCGACGGGCACGCCGACTCCTCCCCACCCTCGGGGTCACCCTGGTCGGGGTCCTCACCTGGGTGTCGTTGTTCGACACGGCGGGGGCCGACCGAGTTCGACGCGAGGGGGTCGCCGCCGTCGGCTACCTCACGAACTGGTATCTGATCCTGCGCCAGGAGTCATACTTCGACGGCTTCGGGCGGCCCTCACCCCTCCGCCATCTGTGGTCGCTGGCCATCGAGGAGCAGTTCTACCTGGTGTGGCCGATCCTCCTGGCCGCCGGACTCGGCCTTTTTGGCAAGCGTCTCTTGGCATTGCTGATCCTGGCCGGAGCGGCCGGATCGACGGCGCTCATGTTCTTGTGGTTCGAGCCCTACGCCGATCCCACCCGCGTCTACTTCGGCACCGACACCCGTGCGTCCGGGCTCCTCTTGGGCGCCGCCTTGGCCTTGTTGTGGCGGCCGTGGGAGCACACGGTCACCCCCTCGCGGGCCCGCCACCTCGGGGCCATGGGCGTCATGGCCCTCGTGGGCCTGGCGTGGCTGCTGGCCACGCTGGGCGAGTTCTCCCCCGGCACCTATCAGGGCGGGTTCCTCGCGGTCTCGGTCCTGACATGTGTCGCCGTGGCCGCGGCCTCCGTTCCCGACGGTTGGTTCGGTCGGGCCCTGGCCTGGAGGCCCCTGCGCCTGGTGGGCGTGCGCTCCTATGCCCTCTATCTCGTCCACTGGCCGGTCGTGGTCTACACCCGGCCCGGCATCGATCTCGACTTGCCGGACGGCCAGGTGTTGGCCATCCGCATCGCCCTGATCGTGGCCCTCACCGAGGCCGCCCATCAGCTGGTCGAGGTGCCCATCCGCAGGGGCCACTTGGCCGGTCGCTCCCGTCGCCTGCGGTTGCCCACCCCGCGCCTCCAGCTCTCCGATCGTGGAGTCATTGCCACCCTGGGTCTGACCGTGGTGCTGGCCGCCAGCGCCTCCCTGGCTTTCGCCTTGGACCGTCCCGAGCAGATCGACCCCAGTCAGCCCACCGCTCTCGCCCTCAGCAGCCCCACCGAACCGGGGCCAGAAACCCCGAGAGCGGAGACGGACGCCAGCACGACGGATCCCGCACCCGCGGCCGTCGTCCGCGACGAGATCGGGCCCGCCCTACCCCCCCTCGACGTGGCCCATGTGCAGCAGGTTCTGACGGTGCCGGCGGCAACCGAGGAACCGCTCGCCGCCGCCCCCGAACCCCAGCAGGACCTGGTTCTGCTCATCGGCGACTCCGTGGCCCGGGGGGCCGACGAAGCCCTGGCCGCCGAGATGGGCAACAGCATCATCGTCGACGCCTCCGTGAGCCGGCAGTTCCGCCACACCGTCGCTGTCCTGGGCGCCTACCTCGACGAGGGTCTCGACCCCAGCACGGTGGTCGTCCATCTCGGCACCAACGGGGCCCTGACCGGCCGCGACGTTGACGAGGTGGCCGGGCTCGTCGGCCCCGACCGCCGGCTGGTGTTGCTCACCGTTCTCGTCCCCCGCCCCTGGCAGAACGTGTCGAACGAGACCCTCTCCGAGGGTGCCGCCCGATGGTGCAACTCCGACCTCATCGACTGGCGGTCCCTCGCCGCCGGGTCGCCCGATTGGATCGGCTCCGACGGGGTTCATCTCACCACCAGCGGTGCCAATGCCTACGCAAAGGTCTTGGCCTCAGTGCTGTCCTCAGCACCACTACCCATCGAGGCCTTCGACACCATTCCCCCTGATCCCGCCCACCGCCCTGAATGTGAGTGATCTGACGTGAACCGTCTGTTCCGCGCCATCTTCGTTGCGCTCGTTGCCGTCCTCCTGGGTGTCGCCCCCAGTCCAAGCCCCGCGGCGGCCCAGACCGTCGGGGTGGAAGGAGTTGTCGCCATTGACGTCGAGCTCGACCCCAACAGCTCCGGTTTCTGGGTGCTCGACCAGCTGGGCCGGGTCTACCCCACCGCCGGCGCCCCCGATTTCGGCGATATCGCCAGCCTGACCGACCTGAGGCCCGGCGAGAACATCGTCTCCATGAGCGTCACCCCGGGCGGTGACGGCTACTGGCTGTTCTCCACCCAGGGCCGGGTCTGGGCCTTCGGCGCCGCCGGCCTGTTCGGTGATCTCGCTGACCTCGTGCTCAACCAGCCGGTGATCGCCTCGATCGCCACCACCACCGGCAACGGCTACTACCTGGTCGCCGAGGACGGTGGTGTCTTCGCCTTCGGTGACGCTGTCTTCTACGGCTCCATGGGCGGTACCGATCTCAACCAGCCGGTGAACGGCCTGGTGCCGACGGCCGGCGGCTATTGGCTGGTGGCCGACGACGGCGGGATCTTCGCGTTCGGCACCGCCCTCTTTCGGGGCTCGATGGGTTCCGTGACGCTCAATCAACCCATCATCGGTGCCATCGGCTTCGAGGGCGGCTACCTGATGGTCGGGGCCGACGGGGGCATCTTCAACTTCTCGAGCGGAGACTTCTACGGCAGTCTCGGCGGCCGCGACATCTGGGGCCGCGCCACCGCGGCGGGGGCCGGCGCCACCGGCGACCGCTATCTGATCGCCCTGTCCACCGGCACCATCTGGGCCTTCACCGACGGGGGCAGCCCCGACGGGGAGATCGTGGCTGAGATCGATCTCGTGCCAGGCCCCATGGCCATCACCCCGGTCTACGACTTCGCGGGCACCCGCGGCTTCCGGAACTATGCATCGTCGGACTGGTCGGCGTGGAGTGGGCAGGTCCAAGGAGTTCAGGACATCAGGATCCCATCGAGTGTCGATGCCAACCAGCAGCCGGCCAAGTGGGTCCCGCCTTCGGTCGAGGGTGCTCCCCTGCTGGTGGTCCTGCACTCCTGGTCTGCCGACTACGACCGTCAGATCAGCATCCCGTACGCCAAATGGGCGGCCGACAACGGCTGGGCCTTCATCGCCCCCAACTTCCGGGGGGTGAACAACACCCCGGCCGCCACCGGCTCCGACCTCGCCGTGGCGGATGTGGTCGATGCCATCGCCTATGCCACCAAACAGGGCGCCGACCCCGATCGGGTCTTCGCGGTCGGCTACTCGGGTGGTGGCATGATGAGCCTCTTGATGGCCGGGCGCCACCCCGAGCTCTTCGCCGGCGTGTCGTCGTGGGTGCCGGTGTACGACCTGCCCACCTGGTATGTGTACAACGCCACCTACTACCCCGGCCGCCACTACAAGGGACACATCGAGGCGTCGTGTGGTGGGGCCCCCACCGCGGGAACGGCGGCCCTCGACAGCTGCACCCACCGCAGCCCTCACACCCATCTCGATGGGGCGCGGGATGCGGGCCTGCCCGTGTACATCGCCACCGGTCTGAGCGACACCCTGGTGGCACCATCCGACGCGGTGCGGGCCTTCAACCAGCTTGCCGACCCGGCCGACCGGTTCACTTCCGACCAGGTAGCCACCCTGGGCTCCAAGGTGCTGCCCGCCGAACTGAGCGGTCAGCTCGACACCCCGTCCTTCTTCGGCCCTGAAGACCGCACACCCCTGCTCACCCGCCAATCCGGGCCGGTGACCTTCGTACTGTTCTCCGGCGCCCACGAGATGTTCTACGAGCCCGCGGTCCGTTGGATGGCCCAGGGCACCCCCAGCCTCCCCTGATCCCGCCGCGGCGCGGGTCACCTCCCCATGGCAACGACTCGGCCTCCACCGCCGCCAAATTGGGCGAGTTGAGTGCGGCCAGCAGCCCAAGGTCGCCCGAGAAGCCGGAAGCACCCGACACCGAAGAACAGGTCACCCACGTTGGTGGCCTCGACCCGCCGACACAGCCCATGAACCAGGGGTGACGTGGGCAGGGCGAGGGCCGCGTGATCCATTCACCAGTTCACCACGCCGCGACGCGGGAGCAGCGACGAGTTTCGGGGTCAGCCGCGTTGGGGGGTTCTTCACCTACTCCACGGAACAAGGGACATGCTCGGCGGCCTGGGCGTCGCTCTCGGGCAGAAGCTTCTCGCCGACAGGCCGCCGGGACAAGAGCAGGATAAGTTCTGGCCGGGCGGCCTGTTGCCGGTCGCCGACATCCCTTCCCCGGAGGACCAGACAAGTGTCGACCATCGATCCGAAACACCTGAGCCAGATCCGCTACCGCTGCATTGGCCCCACCCGAGGGGGACGGGTGGTGGCAGTGGCCGCCGACCCCCAGAACCAGTCGGTTTACTACTTCGGAGCGTGCGCAGGCGGGGTCTGGAAGTCAGACGATGCCGGCCAGTACTGGGAGAACATCTCCGACGGGCAGATGAACACGGCATCGGTCGGGGCTCTGGCCGTCGCTCCGTCCGACCCGAACGTGGTCTACGCCGGCATGGGCGAGGCCACCATCCGTATCGATGTGTCCCACGGCGATGGGGTGTACAAGTCGACCGATGCGGGGGCCACGTGGAAGCACATGGGGCTCGAAGAGTCGCGCCACATCGGTGAGATCCGCGTCCACCCCAACGACCCCGACACCGTCTATGTCGCGGCCCTGGGCCATATGTCGAAGGACAATCCCGAGCGGGGCTTGTACCGCTCCACCGATGGTGGCGAGACATGGGAGCTGGTGCTCTTCGTCTCCGACGGCGCTGGTGCCGTCGATGTCTCGCTGGACCCCAACAACCCTCGGATCCTCTTCGCCACGGTCTGGCAAGCCCGCCGCACCTTCTGGTCGATGGACAGTGGCGGCCCCGATTGCGGCCTCTGGCGTTCCCGCGACGGCGGCGACACGTGGGAGAACATCAGTGCCAACCATGGTCTACCCGACGGCACGCTCGGCAAGATCGGGGTTTCGGTGTCACCGGCCCAATCGGGACGGGTGTTCGCGCTGATCGAGGCCGAGGGTCGCAAGCGGGGCCTGTACCGTTCGGATGACACCGGTGAGACCTGGGAGAAGGTGTCATCGAACCCGGTGCTCGGCTGGCGGCCCTGGTACTACATGCACGTCATCGCCCACCCCACCGAGGCTGACACCGTTTTCGTCATGAACATGAAGGCCTGGAAGTCGATCGACGGGGGCAAGGAGTTCGAGGAGCTCCACACCCCTCACGGCGACAACCATGCGTTGTGGATCGACCCCGAGAACCCGGACCGGATGATCGGTTGCGACGACGGCGGCGCCTGGGTCTCATTGAACGCCGGTGGCTCGTGGTCAACCATCTACAACCAGCTGACCGCTCAGTTCTACCATGTGGCCACCGACGACCAATACCCCTACCTGGTGTACGGATCCCAGCAGGACAACTCGAGCATCGCGGTGCCGAGCCGCACCGGGAAGGGGGCCATCAACTGGGCGGACTGCTATCCCCCGGGCACCGCTGAGAGTGGGTACGTCGCCCCCAAACCCGGCGACCCGAACATCATCTACGTGGGTGCTATCGGCAGCTCCCCGGGCGGCGGCGACGCACTCCAGCGCTACGACCACACGACCAAGCAGATCCAGCTGGTCAGCGTCTGGCCCGAAGCCGTGCACGACGGCAACACCGCCGAGGTTCGTTTCCAGTGGACCTACCCCATCATGTTCTCGCCCCATGACGTCGACGTTCTGTACGCCACCGGCAACAAGGTCTTCCGCTCAACCGACGAAGGGCACAGCTGGGAGGCCATCAGCCCCGACCTCACCTACGCCGACCCCGACACCATGGGCGTGTCGGGGCCGCTCACCATGGACACGGCGGGCGCCGAGATGTACGCCACGATCTTCTCGTTCATGCCCTCGGCCCACCAGCCGGGCGTGCTCATGGCCGGCTCCGACGATGGTCTGGTGCACGTGAGCACGAACAACGGGGCCGACTGGCAGAACGTGACCCCGCCCGATCTGGCGAAGTTCTCCCAGGTCACGATGTTGGCCGAGTCACCCCACAACGACGGCACGGTCTACATGACCGTGGCCCGCCACAAGATGGGCGACTACGCGCCCTACGTCTACAAGACCACCGACCTGGGCCAGAGCTGGACGCTCATCACCGACGGTCTCCCCGAGAACGAGTTCTGCCGGGTCGTTCGTGAGGACCCCAACCGCGAGGGGCTTCTCTACGTCGGCACCGAGCTGGGCCTGCACGTGTCCTTCGACGGCGGGGCCCACTGGCAGCCACTCCAGGCCAACCTGCCCGTCTGTCCGGTCTACGACCTCGTCATCAAGGACACCGACCTGGTCGTGGCCACCCACGGTCGGTCGTTCTGGATCCTCGACGACCTCACCCAGGTCCACCAGATCGCCGATGGGTTGGCCGGAGCCGATCGTCACCTACTCAAGCCTCGAGCCGCGGTGCGAGCCCCCGAGGATCTCTTCGCCGGGGCCTGGGACTCAGCGGGAGGAAAGAACTACCACGTCACCATCGGCCAGAACTCGACCTACTACGTCGACGAGGCCGACACCGGCCACAAGACCAAGCGCATGCTCGACGCCGGCGACGACATCGAACGCGGGGTGCGGGTCACCTACTGGTTGGCCGAGGCCCCCGAGGACGAGGCCGTGCTCAGCATCCTCGATGCCAACGGCAACGAGATCGACAGCTTCCCCAGCACGATCCCCGAGAACAAGGCGGATCGGACCGGTCTCTACATCACCGCAGCCGCGGGCATGAACAGCTTCCAGTGGCCGATGCGGTACCCGGCCGGCACCAAGATGGTCGACACCGAGTACCACCAGCGCCCCCAGGGCCCTCTGGCCACCCCCGGCCGGTACCAGGCGAGGCTGACCATCGGTGACTGGTCGATGACCCAGGACTTCGAGCTCGTTCGCGACCCCCGGGTCACCACGAGCGATGCCGACTTCGCCGAGCAATTCGATCTCCTCCTACAGATCCGCGACAAGCTCACCGAGGTCGTCGAAGCGGTCAACCAGGGCCGCAGCCTGAAGGCCCAGCTCGCCTCGTGGCAAGAGCGGCTCGAAGGCAACGCCGACGCGGCCGATGCCGTGGCCGCGGTAGCGGGACTGGCCGACAAGCTCGAGGCGGTCGAGGGGGAGCTGGTTCAGGCCGAGCTCACCTCCCGGGGCGATGCCCTGAACTACCGCGAGATGCTGTTCGAGAAGCTGAGCAGCCTGCCCCCGGTGGTGGCCAGCGCCGACACCCGTCCAACCAAGCAGTCCTACGAGGTGTTCAACAAGCTGGCCGCCCAGATCGATGAGCAGCTGGCATTGTTCGGGGCCCTCACCACCAACGAGCTGGCCGCCCTGAACGACCAGCTCAGCTCTCTCGGCGTCGGCATCATCGGCGTCTAGTGGACGCTCTCGCCGCCGTCGGGGTTCTGATCCTCGTCTTCGCCAGCTTCACCGTCTCGGCCTCGGCCGGGCTCGGTGGGTCACTCCTCATGGTCCCGACCCTGGCCCTGTACCTGGGCTCGAAAGAGGGGGTGGCTCTAGCCGCCCTGCTCCTGGCCGGGAACAATGTGGTCAAGATCATCGCCTACCGTCGTACCCTCCCGTTTCGGGCCGCGGCATGGATCACCGTACTCATCGCCATCGGCGCGGCGGTCGGGTCGACCCTGCTGGTCAGAGCGCCCACCGTCGTGGTCACCGTCGGTGTTGTGGTGATGTTCGGGGCGTCGATGCTGGTGGAGCGGATCGGCTGGACGCCGGCCAAGAACGGATTTGCTCCCTTCCTGGCCCTGTTGTCCGGCGCGTCGAGTGGCTTCTCGGGGACCTCAGGTCCGCTCAAGGGGGTAGCCATCCGCAACCTGGAGCTCGACCGCCGTCATTTCGTGGGTGCCGCATCATTGGCGTCGTTCGTGGGTGACGCCACCAAGACGGCCGTCTTCGCTCAGGCCGACCTCTTGGGTCGCAGCTCGATCCTGGTCGCCCTGGCCGCCATCCCACTCATGGCTCTGGGGACCTGGACCGGCTCGACCCTGAATGAACGGGTGGGCGAGCAGGCATTCGCCGTACTGTTCTGGACCGTGATGAGTGGCTACACGGTTCGCCTCGGGGTCCTCCTGTTGTGACCTCCGAGAGCTCAGCCCTGATTTCCGGGCGTGGCCTGGTCAAGCGATTCGGCGACTTCGTGGCCGTCGACGGCATCGATTTCGAGGTCGAGCCTGGTGAGGCCTTCGGTTTCCTCGGCCCCAACGGGGCGGGCAAGACCTCGACAATGCGGATGATCGGTTGTGTGTCACCGGTGAGTGAGGGCAGCCTCGAGATCTTCGGCCTGGACCCGGCCCACGAGGGGCGCACCATCCGCTCCCGCATCGGCGTCGTCCCCCAGCTCGACCAGCTCGACAACGACCTGACCGTCTTCGAGAACCTGACCATCTACGCCCGGTACTTCGACATTCCCCGGGCCGAGGCCGGCCGCCGGGCCGCCGAGCTACTCGACTTCGTCCAGCTCACCGAGCGGGCGGACGATCGCGTCGACCCCCTGTCAGGCGGTCAGAAGAGAAGGGTGAGCATCGCCCGTTCCCTGATCAGTCAGCCCGAGCTCCTCCTGCTCGATGAGCCCACCACCGGCCTCGACCCCCAAGCCCGCCACGTCCTCTGGGACCGCCTCTACCAACTGAAGGAGAAGGGGGCGACTCTCGTGCTCACTACCCACTTCATGGACGAGGCCGAACAGCTTTGCGACCGGCTGGTGGTGATGGACGCCGGCCAAATCGTCGCCGAGGGCTCTCCTCGCAGCCTGATCGAGCACTACTCCACCCGTGAGGTGCTCGAGATGCGGTTCGGTCGGGGCCGCAACGAAGAGCACATCGATGACCTGTCCGAGGTGGGCGAGCGAGTCGAGGTTCTGCCCGACCGGGCCCTGGTGTATGCGGCCGACGGCGAGGCCGCCCTTGTCGCCCTCCACGATCGCGGGGTCATCCCCGAGAGCGCCCTGGTCCGGCGGAGCAGCCTGGAGGACGTATTCCTGCGGCTCACCGGTCGGACTCTGGTGGACTGATGGCCACACCCGCCCCTTTGCGGGTCGCCCATCGCGACCTCGTCCATTACCGCAGGCTGTGGAAGGCAGGGCTCATGGCCTCGTTGGTCCAACCCCTGCTGTTCCTGCTGGGGATCGGCATCGGGGTCGGGAAGCTGGTTGACCAGGGCTCCGACTCCGCCGTCCTGCTCGACGGGGTGTCGTACTTCGCCTTCTACTCCGCGGCCCTGCTGGCCACGACGGCCATGTTCACCTCCAGCCAGCAGGCGATGTGGCCCACCATGGACGGCTTCATGTGGTCGAACGCGTACCGGGCCATGACGGCCACCCCCATCGAGCCCCGCGATGTCGCCGCCGGGGTCCAGCTCTATCACGCCTTCCGGCTCACCATCGGCGCGGTTGGGGTGGCGGTCGTCCTGGCCCTGTTCGACGACACCCGGACCTGGGGTCTCCTCCTCGGAGTACCGGCGTCGGTGCTCACCGGGATGGCGTTCTCGATGCCCATCTCGGCGTGGACGGCAACCCGGGTACTCGACCAGTCGTTTCCGGCGATCATGCGTTTCGTCATCACCCCCATGTTCCTCTTCGGCGGTGCCTTCTTCCCGATCGACCAGCTACCGGCCGGTCTCCGCCCGGTGGCTTGGGTCACTCCGTTGTGGCACGGCGTGGAGCTGTGCCGGGGGGTGGTGCTGGGTGGTCTGAGCCTCGGCCGCGGCCTGCTCCACACCGCCGCCCTGGGCGCGTTCGTTCTAGGCGGATGGGTGGCGTGCACCATCACCTTCCGGCAGAGGTTGCACGGCTGATGATCACCGATGCCCTCCTCGACGCCCGACGGCCCCAGCGCCTCCTCGAACGCAGCTTCATGGTCTATCGCCGCAACTGGATGATCCTGGTCAGCGGCTTCTTCGAGCCCCTCTTCTACCTGATGTCGATCCGGGTCGGCCTGGGTGCACTGGTGGGTGATGTCGACCTCGGTGACCGCACCATTCCCTACGACGAGTTCGTGGCACCCGGGCTCATGGCCGCGGCCAGCATGAACGGGGCCATCTTCGATTCCACCATGAACATCTTCCACAAGTGGAAACACGCCCGGCTCTACGACTCACTGCTGGCCACCCCTCTCACCGCGGCCGATGTGGCGGTGGGTGAGATCACCTTCGCGGTGATCAGGGGGGTGCTCTACTCTGCGGCGTTCCTGGTCACGATGTTCCTGCTGGGCATGGTGCAGTCGCCCTGGATGGTCCTGTCGCTGGTGGCCTGTGCGCTCATCGGGTTCTGCTTCGCGGCTCTGGGCATGGCCGCCACCACCTACGCCCGCTCGTGGGCTGACTTCGAGTACCTGCCGGCTGTCACCCTGCCCCTGTTCCTCTTCTCGGCCACCTTCTACCCGGTGTCGACCTACGGCGACTTCGAGTGGGTCCTCCAGTTCAGCCCCCTCTACCACGGGGTGGCACTGATTCGGGCCGCCAATCTGGGCGAGTGGTCGATGGCCGTCGTGGGTCACCTCGGCGTACTGGTCGGGCTCACCGTCGTCGGCATGATCATCACCACCCGTCGGGTCGAGAAGCTGTTGCTCACATGACCACCCCACCCTGGGATGACATGACTACCGGGGACCGCGGTGCATCTCCTCGGCCAGCACGGCCGGGAACAGGAGCTCGTTCTCCTTCTGGATGTGCAGAAGGGTGTCAGCTTCGAGCTCGGCGAGGCCGGAGTACAGCTCCACGAAGTCGGCGTCACCGTCACCGGGAGGGGTGAAGGCCGACGTCAGGCTGCGAAGCCGGGCCAGCACCTCTCCGGCCATGTCGTGTTCGGCCTCCATGACCGTGATGGGGTTCCGCAGGGTCCCACAGTGGAACTCGGGGACGTCCTGAGTGCCGTAGAGCTCGCGGATCATGGGGAAGAGGGCCTGCTCCTCCTTCATGAGGTGAGGTTCGAGGTCGGCCCGGAGCTCGGCCAGGCATGCCGATACGTCGCCTAGTTCGGGATGGGCCTCCCCATGGGCTTGGACCACACCCTGCATGAGGGTGCTCAGGTGAGGTAGAGCCTTGTTCAAGTACTGGTGGTGGGTGGTCTCGATGTGTTCGACGAGCTGACAGGGGCTCATGGTGCTGGGGTTCATCGAACCAAAGGTAGTGACGGCCGTCCCCGGCTACAGGAGGCTTTGGACCCTATGAGGAACGCGGTTCGCGGGCCGTGGCCCGGGCGCGACTCGTGACGGCGCCCTGAGCCCGGCCAGAACGATGTCCACCATGGCGTCGGCCGCCCCCTTCGGGCTGCTGGCCAGATCGGCCATCACTCCCGGCCTCGAAAAGTCACGCCCCAGACCCGCGATCATCCGCGCCACCGCAGCGGTGTCGACCGGACCGATCTCGCCGTTGTCGACCGCGGTGTCGAGCAGGGTGTGGGTGACGTCCACGAGATAGTCCGAATGAGCCTCGTGCAGTTCGGCCCCTCCGGGGACAGCAGCCATGTCATTGGCGAACTCCTGAGTGATCGTGCTCACCGCCATCGTGGCGGCCGCCAGATAGGCCCGCACGGCCTCGAGGCCGGACATGTCCTCCTCGATGGCCTCGTGGGCGGTCCGCCCGATCTGGCGGAGGCTTCGGTCGGACACGATCAGCACGAGCTCGTTGCGGCTCTGGGCAACTCCGTAGAGGGTGCGCAGCGAGCAGTTCACCCGCGCTGCCAGATCGGCCATCGTGATGTCGATGAACCCCTTCTCGAAGATCCGACCCAGCTCATCGAGGATCTCCCTCTGCCGGACGGTGAGGCTCCGTTCGCGCTCGCGGCCGAGCACGGGCTGGGGCCCATTGACCGCCCGAACCCGGTCGATCATTCCTGTGATCCGGCATCCCCGTCGTCGATGGTGAGAAGCAGTGCTCCCGGCTCGAGCTGCTGTCCGACCGCGATCGGGATCCCGCTCACCACTCCGGTGAAGGGGGCGGAGATGTGATGTTCCATCTTCATGGCCTCGAGCACGACCAGCACCTGTCCAGCCTCGACACCATCTCCGACGGCACACCGGAGCTCGATCACCGAGCCCGGCATCGGGGCCACCAGGCTCCCGCCGGGGAGCTCGGTTCCGGGGACGACGAAACGGGGCTCACGGCGAAGCGAGAAGTTGGAAACGGGGTCCTGGACATGGACGATGTCGCCATCGAGAGTGACAGCGACCACCCTCCGGGCCCGATCGATCTCGATGTCGATCTCGGACTCCGACCAGCGGTGGACGATCACGTGCGAGCCGGAGTCGAGCTCGAAGGACCCATCACGACGGGCCCGGTAAGCGACCGTGATGGGCTCGTCACGGTGGGGCGCTGCGAAGCTGGCTCGCTCGGGTGGGAGGCCGGCGTTTCGCCAGTTGGACGGGGCGAAGCCCCAGATCTGGTCTTCGGACCGGTTCTGGCCCTGGAGCCACATCGCGGCCGTGATAGCCGCCTGGTCCACTGCCCCCCCGGCGGGGCCACTGGGGCCCGGATGAACCCGATCGATGAAGTCGGTGGTGGTGTCACCGGAGAGGAACTCCGCCGTTCGCAAGGTGGCGGCAAGGAAGTCACGGTTGGTGGTGACCCCACCGAGGTGCATCCGCTCGAGGGCCAACGCCAGCCGACCGGCAGCTTCGTGGCGGGTGGGCCCGTGGGCGATCACCTTGGCGATCATCGGGTCGAACTCGACACCGATCACCGATCCGGCTTCCACCCCGGCATCCCACCTCACGGCCGGATCGGCGGCCGGGGCGAAAGCGCTCAGTGTGCCCGTGGCCGGCAGGAAGTCATTGGTGGGATCCTCGGCGTAGAGCCGGGCCTCGACGGCGTGTCCGCTCCAGGAAACGGCCGACTGTTCATAGCCCAGCGGAGCGCCGGCGGCGACTCTCAGCTGCTCCCGCACCAAGTCGATGCCGGTGACCTCCTCGGTGACCGGATGCTCCACCTGAAGCCGGGTGTTCACCTCGAGGAAGAAGAAGTCGCGGGTCTCGTCGTCGACCAGGAACTCGACGGTTCCCGTGGAGTGGTAGTCCATGGCTCGGGCGAGGGAGAGGGCCGCTTCACCCATGGCCACCCTCATCTCGGCGTCGACGACCGGGGAGGGGGATTCCTCGATGATCTTCTGGTGCCGGCGCTGGATCGAGCACTCGCGCTCACCCAGGTGGACCACATTGCCATGGGTGTCGCCGAGGATCTGGATCTCGACGTGGCGGGCCCGGGGAACGTAGCGCTCGAGGAACACCCGGTCGTCACCGAACCCCGACAGCGCCTCTCGCTGGGAGGCGGCGACGGCCTCGGCCAGGTGATCAGCCGACTCGACGATGCGCATGCCCTTTCCACCACCACCGGCCGAAGCCTTTACCAGGAGGGGGTAGCCCACCTCACTGTCACCGGTGGAGTCCTCGGACGAGGGCAGGGTGGGGACACCAGCATCGACGGCCGCCCGCTTGGCGGCGATCTTGTCGCCCATGGCCTCGATGGCGGCGGGTGGCGGGCCGACCCAGATGAGGCCCGCCGCCATGACGTCGCGAGCAAACGCAGCATTCTCTGACAGGAAGCCGTAGCCGGGATGGATGGCGTCGGCACCAGCCTGGAGGGCCGCGGCGATGATGGCGTCAGCGTCGAGGTAGGAGCCGGGGAGCCGGATGGCGATATCGGCCTCGGTGACGAAGGGAGCACCTTCGTCCGCGTCCACGAAGGTGGCAACGCAGCGTAGACCCATGGAACGGGCCGTTCTGAAGACGCGGCGGGCGATCTCGCCCCGGTTGGCAACAAGGACACTCTTCACAGCCGGAACACCCCATATCCCTCGGTGCCCTCGATCGGGCGGTTGCGGACCACGCTCAGACAGATCCCCAGCACCGTGCGGGTGTCGCGGGGGTCGATGATGCCGTCGTCAGTGACAGCGCCGGTTGCCCGCAAGGCGAGCGAACCCTTCTCCTGGGTCTCCGCCGCCTGTGCAACCAGTCGGGCATCTTCATCCTCGTCGAAGGGGATGCCCTTGCGTTTGGCCTGACCTCGCCGGACCTCGGACATCACACCCGCGATCTGTTTGGGCCCCATGACCGCGATCTTCGCGGTGGGCCACAAGAACGTGAACCGGTTGCCAAAGGCCCGGCCCGACATCCCATAGGTGCCCGCGCCGTATGAGGAGCCGATGATCACGGTGAGATGGGGCACGGTCGAGTTGGCCACCGCATTGATCAACTGCGAGCCCTTCTTGATGATTCCGTCGGCCTCGTAGTCCTTGCCCACCATGAATCCGGTGATGTTCTGCAGGAAGACGATGGGTAAGTCGATCTGGTTGCAGAGCTGGATGAAATGGGCCGCCTTCTGGGCCGAGTCGGGGTAGATCACTCCGTTGTTGCCGAGAATGCCCACCGGGTAGCCGTGGATCGAGGCCCACCCACACACCATTGTGGGTCCGAAGCGGGGCTTGAACTCCTCGAACCGCGAATCATCGACGACCCGGGCCAGCACGTCCCGGACATCCACCGGCTTGGCGAGATCGGCGCCGACGATGCCCACCAGCTCTTCGGGGTCATGGACCGGCTCGGCCGGGTCAGCGGCGGGCTCGGGGCCGGCCTTGCGCCAGTTGAGGTGGGAGATGACCTCGCGGCACATGCGCAGCGCGTCCATCTCGTCCTCGGCGAGGTATTCGGCCTGCCCCGAGACCTCGGCATGCATCTGGGCACCGCCGATCGTCTCGGAGTCAGAGATCTCGCCGGTTGCCATCTTCACCAGGGGAGGCCCGGCCAGGAACGTGTACGACTGTTCCCTGATGAAGATGTTGTAGTCGGACATGCCGGGTTGGTAGGCGCCCCCGGCCGTGGACGGGCCGAAGACCACACAGACCGTCGGGATGCACAGCTTCGACAGCTCGATCATCTCGTAGAAGAACCGGCCGGTCTCCGCGAAGTGCTCAGGGACCACGGCGTCTCCCACCGCACCGTGCGGATTGTCTTGCTCGGATTTGTCAGCGGGCCGACCGCCGACGCGCAGATCAGCACCGGCCGACTCGACGAAGCTGACATAGGGCATCCGGTTCTGGCGCGCAATCTCGAGGGCGCGCATCCACTTCTTGACCGCGTAGGGGGTGAGGGCCCCGGCCAGGACCGTGGGGTCGTTGCCCATGATCACGCACTCGGTGCCGGCGATGATCCCGATCCCGGTCACCATGGATCCACCGAGTTGGTACTGCGAGCCGTAGGCCGCGAGCGGGGTGATCTCGAGGAACGGCGTGTCGGGGTCGATCACATTGGCGATACGTTCCCGGATCGGGAGCCGACCCCTGCCGCGGTGGCGCTCCATGGCGGCCGGGCCCCCGCCGGCGTCCGCCATCTCCAAGAGCTCACCATGGACGCGGATCAGCTCGAGCATGTCCTCCCGGTTCTGGGCGAACAGCTCCGAAGACGGATCGAGCGATGAAGGAAGGGGTGGAGCCAGCGACGGGCGAGACATGGCCCGCGACACTAGTCCGGTAATATCACGCCTGAGAAATTATCCTCATACTGGTGATGCCAGTGGGAGACGGGCCGAAGCCAACACCGCATTGGCTGGTGAGACGAGCCGACACCGGAGGCGCCTGCCGCCCAGCGCCACTGACATCACTCAGGCGCCGGTGATCGGCTGACCGTTGGCCTTGATGCCGTCCTTGTTGACCGGCAGATCAGACTCGGGAAGGCCAGCCTGCAGAGTGGCGCAGAACTCGAGCATGATGCCGTCGGGATCGCGGAAGTAGAACGAGCGGAGCCAGGTACGACCCGTGATCTCACCGGCTGTCCTCCCGGTCTCGCCGGTGACCACATCTTCGTGGTTCACAACCGGCGTGCAGTCGACTCCCTTCGCCACCAAACGGTCGCGATAGTCATCGATCTCGTCGGGGGAAACCGCGAAGGCGACGTGATTCATCGAACCATGGGCCGATGTGATGCTGCCCTCACCGACGAGGCCCCCCGCAGCAGACACTCCCCGTTGAGCTTCGGGAGCATCGTTGAACCAGAAGAAGGCGAGCTCACCCGCACCCCCCATATCGAAGAAGAAGTGCTGGCCATAGCCCCGATCGAGATCGAAGCCCTTCACCAAGGTCATCCCGAGGACGTTGGTGTAGAAGTCGACTGTCCGTTCCATGTCACTGCTCACGAGGGCCAGGTGATGAAGGCCTCCGAGCTTGAACTCACCGCTCATATCGCTCCTTTCGCTGCTGAGGACCCTAGTGGGTCGACCTGTGGCGCGGCTCAGGCCGGGCGATCAGCCTTCGGGGGTGAGCTCGGCCCGCACCAGGGAGCGCAGGCGCTCGACCTCATCGACCGGTGCGGTCGCGGCAAGGTTGAACTCCTCGTCCGGATCGGATTCGAGGTCGAAGTACTCGACAACGTCTCCACTGTCGCGGTCGAACGTGAGGCGAGCCCGACCATCTGTCACCGCGAGCCAGGTGGGCAGTTGGGGACGGAGCCGGATCATGCTGATCGCCACGTCACGGTGCTCCCCTCCACCGAGGACCGGCAGCAGCGATCGAGCCGGCACCTCATCGAGTTGGGTGCCGGCGGCGTCGAGCATGGTCGCCACCATGTCGAAGGCCTGAACCGGACCCGGGTGAACCAGCGGAGATGTGCCACCGGCCGGGCGAATGATCATCGGGATCCGGACCGACGAACGATAGAAGCTCATCTTCGCCATCAGGGCGTGGTCGCCGAGCATCTCGCCGTGATCGGCCGCGTAGACGACCAGGGTGTTGTCGAGCTCACCCCTGCGTTCGAGCAGGTCGAGCAGGTCGCCGACCTTCTGGTCGATGAGCGACACCATTGCGTAGTACTGGCGGGCCCCGGAGAGAACGAACTCATCACTCAGGAGCTCGCTGTGGGAATGGGCTCGAAGGTGGTCCAGGTGGGTTGACCAAGCCCTGTGGTCCGACTGGGGTGCCGCGGGCCCAGTTCTAGGGATCTGGGCTTGGGCGTAGTGCCCCGCCCACACCGGGTCACCCATGAGCGGGACGTGGGGTTGCACGAACGACAGTTGAAGGAACCAGGGGCGCTCACCGGACCTGGTCCCGAGCCAACTCTCGGCCTCACCCGCGAGGAATGAGGTGAGATCGAGCTCTTGGGGCAGGGGGCTGGTGGCGGCTTCCCAGTGACGATCGGTCATACGGAACCGAGCCTGGACCGCGGCCTGGTAGGGCTCGAGGGCATCGTGATCACGCAAGAACCGCATGTAGGGCGTGTCCTGCCGGCCGGTGTGGACGTAGCGATCGAACTCCTCGACCACATGGTCGAAGCCGAAGCGAGCAATCCACTCGTCGGCCGGTGGTGGGCTGTTCTCGGGACCCTGGGGGCCCATCGGCCACGACGAGTAGTGAGTCTTGCCGATCGAAGCCGTCTCGTAGCCGGAGGCCTGGAGGGCCCGGGGAAAGGTGGGCCAATCGGGCGAACAGTTGTGGTCGAAGTTGCCGAGTACGCCGTGTTCGGTCGGATACCGGCCGGTGAGCACCGATGCTCGGGCCGGCTGGCAGACCGGGCTCTCGGTCCAGGCGGTTGTGCAGAGGAGGCCCTCGCTGGCCAGACGATCGAGATTCGGGGTGGCCACGATCCCGTTGCCGGCGCAGCCAAGCACATCAGCACGGTGTTGGTCGGCGTAGAGGAAGAGGATGTTCGGACGGTCGTTCACCCGGCCGAGCGTAAACGCGCCCGGGGTCAGCCCATACCCGCGGACCGATCAAGACCAGCCAGCCGGTAGTGGCCTTCAGGTAGCGATGGCGCGATCGTGAAGCGCCTGGGCGATCTCAGGCCCCACGATGCCACTGATCTCAGAGCGCAGGCTGACCGCTACCGGCAACTCGCCGACATAGGCCGAGGGAAGGCCGTCGGACTGGGGGTGCTCGGTGCAACACCACGCAAGCCCGGCGCCTCCGTCGCCCCAGTCGGACCGCCGCCACCGTCGCAGGGTCTTGGTGCCGTCCTGATTCTCGTCGACCCGGATCGGCACCTGCCAGCAGATGGTGGGCCGCCAGTCCTTGGGTGACTCACCCTCGTCGAGCGCCGCCAGGTACAGCGCGCAGCCTTGGCCCCCGCTGAACCCGGGACGATTGTGAAAGATGCACGCGTCGTTGAGGACCCGGGTGGCCCGGCCACCATCGAGATTGTCGGGCGCCTCTCTCAGCACACCGTTCGTTGCCGCCTCCCCATGGTTCTCGAACCGGGCCGGATCGAGTGTCAGACCCAGTGCCTCGATCAGCATCGCCTCCTCGTCGCCGAGGAGGTGAGCGCCCGCACTGCAGCATCCTTGGGCCAGTTCAGGCGCAGCCACGTCGAGAATGCCCGGGCAGTCGTTGCCCCAAAGGCACTGCCAGTTCGAATCGGCGAAGGCCACGTCGATTCGCCAACGGGTGCCGTCCACGGGATCGGTGAACTCCTCGAATCGTTCCGCTTGGGGGGAGGACACTGGCGACGACTATAGGAGAACGGCAACACCAGCCGCTCAGCGCCTGGTCAGCACCCTCTGGGCAATCAGCGCGGCGTCTTCGGCGAGTGATGACACCCCGATGCCCCGGTATCCCCACCCGGCGAGATGGAGACCCGGTAGTTCGGCTCCGAGACCGTCCAGCCGTTCGAGCCACGCACCATGGCCGAGGTGGTATTGGGGGATCCCTGCCTCGTGCCTCACCACTCGGGTCCACGACGGAAGGAGTGGGACATCGAGCATTCGGCCGGCCTCCTCGGTGGCCAGCTCCACCAGATCATCATCACTGAGCCCAAGAACGGACGGATCGGCGGCCCCTCCGAAGATGCCCTTGAGCAGACGATGGCGGGCCGGTGATCGGCCTGGGGCGTAGGACGACTCGAACAGCAAGCCGAGGATGTGGAGGTCGGTGTCAGGACCGGTGAGGGCTCCGAAGCCGCTGGGCACCGGCAGGTCGGCTGCGTGGCCGCCCAGACCCACCACGGCAACCGGCGCGGCGTGGGCCTCATCGAGGATGGCAGCAAGTCGAGCGGGGACCACCCGTGCGGCTTGGGCGGGAGCCAAAGCCACCACGACCGAGGCAGCCCGCTCCTCACCAGCACCAACCACAGCCCATTCATCACCGTCGTGCTGAACAGACTCGACCGGCCAGTCGGCGCGGAAGTCGTCGCCGAGATGAGCGGCCAGCTCCGCGGCCAACCCGGCCATGCCGTTCGGAGCGACATGCACTGTTGCCCTCGGCGTACCCTCGGGCCGGGATCGACGCCGCTCGATACCACCCCGCACCATGCTCCCGGACCCGTCCTCCAGTGCGACGAATCGGGGGTAGGCCGCACGCGCCGATAGCTGGGCTGGGTCGCCGGCGAACACACCATGGGCCATGAGCGTGGCTCCGAGGCGCCCCACCTCCGGGCCCAGTCGGCGCTCCAGGAAAGCGAGGAGCGACTCGTCGGCACTCCCAGGTGGGGTACTCACCCATGGTTCTCGCAGGAGACGGAGCTTGCCCCGGGTGGTGACCAGACGGGTCGCGGCAGCAGCAGGGCCCGCGAGCTCGAACAGGGTGTCGCGGTTGTACACGTAGCGTCGATGGGCGGCCGCCGCGGGCACCGTAGTGGCCCGCGCCGACTCGAGGATGGGGGTGAGGTGGCTGTGAGGCAACAGGAATGACCCGGCCGCCGGCTCCAGGACATAGCCCTGGTCATGGATGGTGGCGGCTACACCCCCCGGGTTCGGTCCGGCTTCGAGCAATAGGGGGCGGCCACCACGGCGCAGGACTTCGCAGGCGACGAGCAGGCCACCGAGCCCGCCACCGACGACGATCACGTCAGGGCGATCACTCACAGGTACTCCTCGACGATGTCGGCGAGCATGGGACCGACGCCGGGTTCGGTATCGAAGCACCGGCTCCGGTGGAAGTTGTGTAGTCCGCCTTCAGCGGCTCGGGCCTTCAGTTCGATGTCGAGCTCATGGAGGGTCTCGAGGTGATCGGACACGAAGGAGATGGGTACCACACCAAGCCATGGGCAACCCCTCTCAGCAGCATCGGAGATCACGTCTCTGACATCGGGACCCACCCAGCTGATGGGGCCGGTCCGTGACTGGTAGGCAATGACGTTCTCGATCCGGCGATGGAGACGCTCGGCCAGCGCGGCCACGGTCGCTTCGATCTCCTCGGTATACGGATCACCCCGATCGACGAACCGTTGGGGCAGACCGTGGGCGGAGAAGACGAGCAGAGCCCCGTCCAGCTGGTCTTCGGGAACGTCAGCCACCATCTCGTCGATGAGCTTGGCCTGGGCCGCCAAGTAGCTGGGATGCTCGCACCACGAGCGGATCACCGTCAGCGAAAGGTCAACCCTGCACCGGGTGAGGCATCGTCGCAGCTCGGCCTCCGACGACCCAGTGGTGCTGCCGGAGTACTGGGGAAACAGGGGAAGCATCACGATGCGCTCAACGCCCGCCTCGACCATCGCACCGACAGCCATGGTGGTGTCAGGCCGGCTGTAGCGGTGGGCGACCGCCACGATGACCTCGTGGCCGCGGGCCCCCAGCTCGGTCTCGAGGGCATCCGCCTGTTGCTGGGTGGTTGCCACGATCGGTGACCCACTACCGATGGCCTCGTACCGACGGCGGACCCCTGGTGCTCGAGCCCGCGCCACCAGGGCACTGATCGCCGACCGCGTCCGCGGTCCGCCGGGAAGAGGGACGAGACGAGGATCAGCAAAGATCGACCGGATGAACGGCTCCACGCCGGCGAGGTCCTCGGGGCCCCCGAGTTGGGCAACGACGATGCCGGTGGCTACCACGGCATCAGACCGTCCGGGAGAAGACAGGGCCCCCAGGAGCGGTCTTGCGGAGTCGGGCGTCGAACACCATGGCCACATTGCGGATGAACGTGCGGCCGATCGGTGTGGCCTCGATATTGCCTCCGTTGATCTCTACGAGGCCGGCTTCGACGAGACCACCTGGCCCCTCCAATTCGCTGAGCTCGGCGGAGAATTCGTCGACCACGGTGATCCCGAACTGGTCATCGATCTCCTGGGCTACGAGGCGGCCGTTGCACATGAGCTCGGTGATCACGTACCGACGAAGCCGGTCGTCGAAGTCGAGAGTTATTCCCCGCTCGGTCGGGAGCTCACCTGAGTCGACGGCACCGAAATAGGAGGCAAGGCGGCGATGATTCTGGGCGTAGCTACCCCCGACGTCGCTGATCGCCGACGTGCCCAGTCCAACGATCTCAGTACCCCGCTTGGTGGTGTAGCCCATGAAGTTCCGTGACAGGGTGCGCTCGCGGTGGGCAATGGCGAGCTCGTCGGTCTGTAGGGCGAAGTGATCCATGCCGATCTGCTCGTAGCCGGCCCCCGTGAGCTCGTCGATGGCCAGGGAAAGCAGGCCAAACTTGACGTCGCGGTCGGGCAGCTTGTCCTGGTCGATGCGCTTCTGGTGGGGTCGCATCCACGGTACGAGCGCGAACGAGTACACCGCCAGCCGGTCGGGGCGCAGGCCTATCACGCTCTCCAGGGAACGAGCGAAGGTCTGCTCATCCTGGCCGGGCAGGCCGTAGATGAGGTCCATGTTGATCGACTGATAGCCGAGACGGCGTGCCGCCTCGTGCAGGGTCGCCGTCTGCTCCCATGTCTGATGGCGACCAATGAGGTCCTGTACGACAGCGTCGACATCCTGCACCCCCATCGAGATCCGGTTGAAGCCCACTTCCCGGAGCGCCGAAAGGTGCTCTTCGGTAGTGATGCGGGGGTCCACCTCGAGAGCAACCTCGGCGTCGGGCTCGAGTTCGAACGCCGACACGAGCTGGCCGTGGAGGTTGGCGAGCACATCCGGTGGGTGGAAGGTGGGCGTGCCCCCACCCCAGTGGTACTGCTGAAGAACTCGCCGCTCTCCGAGTCGGTCAGCAGTGTCTCGGGCTTCAGCCACGAGGTGGCGAAGGTAGTTGTCGGGCAGGCTGTCACTGCTGGCAATCATGACGTGGCAGGCGCAGAACGAGCACCGGTTCCGGCAGAAGGGCAGGTGAACGTAGAGCGAGAGCGGGTCCTGTGGTCGCGCCGCGGCGTCGGTGAGACAGGCGGCGTAGTCGTCGGGACCGAAACCGTCATGGAAGTCGACCGCGGTGGGATACGAGGTGTAGCGGGGTCCGGGCCGGTCGTACCGCGCGAGAAGCTCAGCAGAGACCTCGACCGCGCCGAGAGGAGATGACTCGCTCTGGGTCACGACGCCGATCGCCAGTTCTGGTCAGTGACTACCGCCAGGAACAGCACATTGTTCTCCTTGTGGATGCGCATGACGAGATCGGCAAGCGAGGTGGCCAGGTCGATCGTGATCTTCTCAGGCGGCTCTACGTGTGAGCGCCCGACCGGAACGGAAACCTTACCCAAAGAGAAGTCGACCCGCAGACCCGCCCTCGGTTCACAGGCAGTTGAAAGCCGCCGTTATCTCGGCAAACCACAGGCAGTCCCCGTCGTCGAGCGGGACCGCGAGAGTGGGTGCCAACTGGGTCCAGCCCCCATCGGAGTGACGATGCCAGGTGCCGTTGCGGGAACCGAGATCGGTGATCCGGGCCTGCCAGCCGTCGAAGTCGATCTGGAGGTGGGCGCGCGACAGACCCGGTGACGGATCGGCGACGAAGACCGCGTCGTGGGACCCTGCGGGGGGCTGGCGACCGATGACTGTCGTTCGGCTCAGGAGGATCTCGCCCCGGGACCCAAGAGACAGGACGGCCACCGCCGGGCGCTTGGCGACCGAGATGTCGACGGTGCCTCGGGCTCCCAGCCGCGCACCGGTGGAGCGGTCGTATCGAGCTATGGGTGAGTTGGTTGAGCCACCGGAACTACGGCCGGAGACGGTGTTCAGAGCTGTCATCGTAGGATCCTTCGGGTTTCGAGGAGCTCGGCCAACCGGGTGCCGCTTGGGCTTCGCCGGCTTGGGTCGGCACTGAGCTCGCGGGAGAGCAGTAGTCGTAGCGGTTCGGGCATGTCTCGGTGTACTCGGGGACGCCGCCCGGTTGCGGTACGCAGAGCGGCAACGAGGCCGGTCGGGAGCTCGCCGTAGGCGCCCACCCCCGTGAGACAGAGGTGGAGGCTGGCGGCGAGCGACCACACGTCGGAGGCTGGTGTGGCCCGCCCCCCCGTCAGTAGTTCGGGGGCCATGCAGGTCATGGTCCCAATCGGACCGGTGTCACCCGTGGGGCTCGACCCACCGGTCCAACGGGTACGACCCAGATCAGTCAACCGCCCCGTCGTCCCGTCCCAGGTGATCGCGGCCGGCGAGATGGAGCGGTGGACCGTGCCCATCTGGTGCATCTCTCCGGCGGCCAGAGCCGCGTCCCGGTGAGCAGTCAGGGCTACTCGGGAGCCTGGCATGAGGTCGGCAAGGGTGGGGCCACCTTGGGGGTAGACAACCCAGAGAGCCCCGTCGGTGGTGCCAATGCGGGAGGTCCTGCCCAGTCGTGCGCCGATCTCCAGCTCACGGATCAGTCGATCGAACTCGACCGTGGGATGAAGGTCGGTAACGACTCGAACGCGAACCGCGGTGGAGCCCTCGAGGCCGCCTTCGCCGGCCACCGCCACCGCTTCGTAGCAGTCGCCGGGGCCGAGGTCGGGTTGGGCCGGCCCGAGCCGATAGCCAGGGATCCTGGGCCTGCTCACGGAGCCGGCTCCAGCCTGCTCAGGTCGAATCCCGGCGCCACGTCGATAGAGGCTTCGGTCACGTCGCCCCTGGCGTCGGTGCCCTCGTTGGCCAGTGGATGACCGCAGGCGGCCAGCCAGCCGGCGGCCCCAACCGTCATCACCAGCCCCAGCAGGGCGAAGGCCAACAGGGTCAAGTCGGTGCGGAGCTCTTGGACGAGGACAGCGGTTGTCGTCAGCTCGGCGAGGGCGAGCACCAGCACCAGGGCGGTCAGGTGACGATCCGCCAATCGGGCCGCAAACCAGGCCCCGAGTGGTGCTCCCAAGCCGACCACGGGAACCGCAGCCAACCACATCCCGGGCACGTCGAACCCATCCGGAGTGAACAGCTGCTGGCCAAAGAGGCCGAGGGTCACGAAACCGAAGGCCGAGACGCCGGTCATGATGACAACACTGGTGGTGATGGCGACATGGGGCCTCAATCCGAACAGGGCGGCCAGACTCAGATAGACCGCCACATCGGCACCGGATCCCACCAGGGCAGACAGAGCCCCGCCGAACAGCCCGGCTGACCCGAAGGCGACGAACTGGCCCGAGGCGAGAGGGGGCAGCTGGTTGTGGCGTTCGATGAGCGCGGCTCGCTCCGTCCGCCACAAGAAGGTGGCGATGGCCACGACGACGAGGTTGAAGATCACCTTGGCGTAGGGGCCGGGAACCATCGACGGAAGGAACGCCCCGTCGGTCGTCGTCCAGGCGATGGTCATCGCGAATCCCACCAGTGCGGCGGGAAGGGCGATGGCGACCGCCCGCCAGACCACGGGTCGCCGGGTGATGACGATGGTGGCCGTAGCCGCACCCATACCGACGGTCTGGATGAACAGTGAGAAGCTCCGAGCCGCTTCGGGCGAAACGTCGAGGACCTTGGTGAACACGGGGAAGGCAACAGCCCCACCTCCCTGAGGTGTAGACCCCGCCACCAGGCTCCCGAAGACCATCGTGACTCCGGCCACCGTATTGTCCTGTACCCGTGCCCACGAGCCGGTCGCCGCGACCGCGATGACCCAGGTGCCTGCGATCACCGCGGGAACAGATGCTGCCATCACGGCCCTGCGTCGCCGCCGTGCCGTCCGGTCGAGACGGGCTCGACTGACAACGGCTGCGAGCTCGAGGGGTGAGGTCACCAGAATCGGCCGCCGCGAAATCGCCAGCGAACAGCAACAATGGGCAGTGGTCCGCTGGCCACGGCCCAGATGATCATCCAGGTGGTGCCAAACAACCAGGTGAAGGTCACAGGGTCGATGGGGGCGATCGCCCACGGAATCCCGATGTCGAGCAGCCGATAGGCGACGAACCCTTCGGGTAGGCCAACCAGCAGTCCAAAGAGGGTGGGCCAGTCCTTGTCCCATCGGAACTGCTGGATGAGGTGATACGCCAACTCCCAGCCGAGACCGACAACGGCTACCACGACAAGGGCAGTGAATCCCGATCGGTATCCGGAAGCCAGGGGCCCGTCGGTGAACAGGGGGACGGCGGCGAGAGTCCACAGCGATCCGACGGCGGCGAGTAGTACCAGCCGGGTCTGGAGCCTCCCGGCGAGGGTGGGAGTCATGGTGTGGGCCTCATTTCTGTGTCGACCTCAGAACGGTGTCGGGCCCAGCGCCACCAACCAGCGGCAGATGAGCGGGCGGTGATTGGAGGAATGGCCCCGTGGCTGGCCAGGTCGTCAGCAACCCGGAGTGCCGCGTATTGCAGGCCCAGGAACGAATCGACACCGGCATAGTGGCCGCCCAGCGTCGGGCCACCGGTGGCATAGAGACGACCGGGTTCGTTGGCCGTGCCGGTGATCTCGAAGTCATCGGACACCTCGAGGCGACCAGTGGGGTTGCGGCGGGCGCCGCCATGGGCCAGGAGGTCGGCGAACACGCTGTGACCCTCGATGTTCGCGTCCATGCCGGTGGCATCGACGATGTAGTCGGCGTCCACCTCGATCGGGCCGCCCTCGGTGGCGACAACGGTGCGGACCTGTGACCCACTGTGTCCCGGCCTCAAGGCCGCGACGGTGCCGGTCAGCTGGCGGTAGGTACCTGCCTGCCCGTGGCGCTTCAACTGGCGCCGCCAGTCTCGTCGGGGGGCGGTGGTGGTGCCTCCGAGACCACTGAGCAACGCGGCCCGGTCGGCCCCGTGGAGACCGGCCATGCGGTCACGCATCTCCCCACCCCACGCGGACTTCGGGAAGTTGAAGGGCTGATAGGCCCAGCCGTCCCCACCGGGTCGACGAAACCAAGGTGACTTGCCCTGGGACTGGTCGACATAGGTCCGAAAGAGATGCACGATCCTGACTTCGTGGTCCTTCTCCTCGGCTATGTTCAGGACTCGTTCGATCACCCGTGAGGCGGCAATTCCACTGCCACGGACGAGGACGGTCGTGGGCCGCATCATGGCCGCGGTGTACAAGTGCTCGTGGGGTTCGTACGAGCCCACCACCAGGTGGGCGTGCTGGGAGTGGGTGAGTCGGAACTCCTGCAGGTCAGCCAGGAGCTTCATGCCCGGATAGCCCAGGCTGATGTGGGCGTAGCGGCACCGGATCGCCTTGGTGTAGCGGCTCTGGCCGTCGCGCGACAGCAGGACGAAGTAGCCGCCACCCGTTCGGCGCCTGACGAGTCGAGCCCAGCCGGGCATGATCAGCTGGTTCCAGCCCAGCCGCTCGGTCTCTCGCTCGACTGAGTCGAAGACGTGGCCCGCTCGGGGGGTGAAGAACTCGCTCAGGATCGGCTCGGTGAGGCTCCGCCAGAGGGGACCAATGGTCCGTTCCCGGGCGGCTTCACGCCATGCGTAGCTGGGGAAGCCCCACGGATTGTCCATGGTCGACCCAGAATCGGACCGCAGCCGATCGGCGTCGCGGATCTGGGAGTTCCCGGCCAGGAACCGAAAGCTCTCGGTGGGGCCGGTCGTAGGGGCTAGCACCTTGTAGTGGGTGCGTGGCACGCGGGCGATGTTGAGGCACTGCACCAGGGCCAGTGATCCCAGACCGCCACCAATAGTGACGATGGGGGTATCAATGATGTCAATGCCCTCCTGCGACAGTTGCTGATCTGACCAGACACTCGAGCTCAGGAGGGCGTCGGGCATAGCCGAGTGAGTGGGCTGGGACCCGGAGCTCTGGTCGACCTCGAATTGGGTAGGTGTGATCGACATGAGCTCAGACACCCGCACCGAGGTTGTCGCCGGCACGTCTGGGGCCGGGTCCGTTGCCCTGTCGGCCACCAGGCCCAGGTCCGGGTCCGTTGCCCTGTCGGCCATCAGGCCCAGGTCCGGGTCCGGGGCCGTTGCCATCGTTTCCGTTTCCGCCACCGTCACCGCGTCCGGCTGTGCCGAGGTTGTTGGCCGGGGCGGCGTCGACGCTGCCGGCGTCACCGCCGTCAGGATTGTCCGGGTCACCCACGTTGTCGGCACCGGCCGTACCGTCTCGGTCGGTGTCGTTGGTTCCCACCGGCACGGCCGGGTTCTGGGCTGTCTCGTCGAGTTCGTCGACGGTCCGGAACGGGTTGGCTTCGTTGTTGGTCTCGGCGCCCGAGGTGCCCAGGCGGGGGACCACCAAGGCACCGGCTGCGGCCGCCAGGCCGAAGGCGACGGCGGCCACAGCCACCGGCACCGCTACCCGCCGGCCCGGTCGGGCCCGCGACTCAGCCCGGGAAGGCGGAGGGGGTGGTGCGGTGTTCATCCATATGGTCGAGTTGGTGTCGGGACCGAGGATCACCGGTGTCACCTCGTCGACATGGCAGCGAGAACGCGCTTCGTTGAGGGCTGCCGCAAAATCAGCCGCTGACTCGTGTCGTAGGCGGGGGTCCTTGCTGAGGGCCTTTTCGAGCACCTCACAGACCGGATCCGGAACTCCCAGTGGGCGCAGGTCGGCGACGGGCTCGTTGGCCAGTCGACTCAGCACCGCCATCATCGAGGATTCCTGAGGATCACCGAAAGGGGGCTCGCCGGTCAGTACCTGGAAGAGCGTCGATGCCAGGGAGTAGACGTCGCGGGTCGGCCCTGCGAGTTCACCGTCGAAGGCCTCGGGTGGAGCGTGGGCAATGCTGGCGAACCCCTGACCGGTGCTCGTTCGGGGGCTGTCCATCACCCGAGCAACGTCGAAGTCTGCCAGCTTCCAGAGCTTGTTCTCACCGCACAGGATGTTCGACGGCTTCACGTCGCGGTGTAACACACCGCAGCGGTGGGCAGTCTCCAGAGCCCCAGCCACGTCGATGACCAGGCCCGTGGCGTCAATCCAATCCATCGGGCCGTTGTCGGTCAGCCACTCCGAAAGGCTCCCGGCCGGGCACCGCTCGGTGATCACCACTGGCCTCTGCTGCGAATCGAGACCAACCGCGTACAGGCGGAGAATGGCGGGATGGTGGGGGAGACGCGAGAGCGCATCCGCTTCGCGCCTGAACCGTTCGGAGTCGTCGGCGCCGGTTCGATTGTCGAACACCTTGGCGGCCGCCTCGGTTCCGTCGTCGAGCTCGACCGCCCAGACGGTGGCGGAGTCACTGCGGCCGAGCTCAGTCGCCCCGTCGAGATCGATGTTGATGTCTTCAGCTTCCACTGGTCACTCCCTTGGTGATGCTTCTAGGGAGCGTGAGGGGTGTGTGTAAGAGGGGTGACCTCGTAGTGGCAAGAGTCTGACAAGAAGCATGTCCCCCCGCCGGGGTGACTCGCGTCAGCAGTATTGAAGCGTGGGGCGCACCGTGCCCGGCCCCGACGAGGCGGCCGAGCAGCGTCGTCGAGCTGGGTCAGCGGCTGGGATCTCGGCCGTTCCATGCTACGAGACGGTCGATGGCGAGGGCGTCGTCGGCGATGGGGACTTGCTCGGCGAAGGGGATCGCCACCTGGTCGAGGCCCATCGCGGTGGAGATCTCCTCGAAGAGGGCGCGACGGTTCTCGGCGGGGAGGGAGTCGCCCGCAGCCAGTGCCGCGGTGACGACGGTGTCATCCCAGTCCGGTTGCTGTCCGGTTGAGGTCGCGAGGTCCCAGGTGTGAACGGTCAGTTCGGAGAAGTAGGACGCCAGGACGACGGCACCACTGCCCTGGATCCACGGCAACGCCATGGGCTGTTCGAGCACGGCATCATCGCGCCACGCCTCCGTGGCCCGGTGGGCCGATGCTGTCCAGGCATCAGACCAGCCGTTGTCGGGTTCGGGGGTCTCGGTGACGGCAAAGGGGTCTTCGCCTCGTCCGAGCGCGGCGATTCGGTCGAGCACACCGACCAGGTGCCCGATCATGGTACTGACATCCATCTCGGAACACGGTGTTGGGGCGCTGAGTTGATCAGGCCGGGTTCCCGCGATGACGGACCCGCATATGGCTATCGCACGGTCGAGAATTGGCCGTGGATCTTCGGGGTCGTGGATGGTGGGGCTCGTCGGTGAAGTCATGGCGCCATCATGGCAGGCTAAACCGGTCAGAAGGTGACCGGTTTACTGTGAAAGTATCGTCGGGGTGCGAACCGATCGGCTGGTGGCCATCCTTCTCTTGCTGCAACAACGCGAGAGGGTGACAGCCGGGGAGGTTGCCCGAGAGCTCGAGGTCTCCGAGCGCACCGCCCGCCGCGACCTCGACGCCCTGGCCATGGCTGGGGTGCCCGTGTACTCCACCCAGGGCCGAGGCGGCGGCTGGCGCCTCGTGGGTGGCGCCCGCACCGACCTGTCGGGGTTGACCGCGACCGAAGCCCGCGCCCTGTTCCTGGTGGCCGGCCCGGCCTCGGCGGCGACGCCGGCGGTGAAAGCCGCTCTGCGTAAGCTCGTCCATGCTCTACCTGAACCCTTCCGGGTGCAGGCCGAGGCTGCCGCATCGGCGATGGTCGTAGACCCCCAACGGTGGGGGTCCAGTAGGGTCGAGCGCCGAGACCCTCGCTTCCTCGATGAGCTCCAGGATGCCGTGATCCGCGGCGTCCAGGTGCGGCTCGGATATGTCGACCGCCAGGGCACCGAGACCGAAAGAACCGTCCACCCGCTGGGCATCGTGGCCAAGGGTCCGACCTGGTACCTCGTCTCCAACACCGACTCCGGCCGGCGGACCTTCCGCATCGACCGGGTGTCGTCGGTCGAACCGACCGACGATCCCGTGCGCCGCCCCGAGGACTTCGACCTTGCCGAGAGTTGGCGCGAGATCGCCGACGAGGTGGACGGCAAGCGAACACCCCTGGAGATCCAGGCAGTATGTGCTCCCGACGGGATCGGGCTGCTCCGGATGGTGCTCGACCACCGACTCGATGTGGGTGGCTCCACCACCGACGGCCGCATCGAGGTCGTCATCCGCGGCCCCAATGAGTACGCGCTGGCCGGTGAGCTTGCCGGGCTGGTCGAATGGCTCGAGGTGACTGGCCCTCCCGGTGTGCGGGACCACCTGGCCTCGATCGGCACCGCTCTGATCAGCCGATACCGCTGAGACCGTCTCCCTCGGGTCTCGGCTGAGTCTCTGGGATCGTCGAGCCGGACGTCCAGATGTGGACCGAGGGCGGCATGGACGCGCTCGGTGAACATCGACAAGAGCACCGGAGACGCAGGGGTCGTCGTCGGGGCCGATGCCGAGCTGGCCTCGGATCGGGCCGTTGACCGCAACGAGGATGGCTGAACCGCCTGGGTTGAGCGAGGTCAATCGCCACGCCAAGGTGAATCATGGTCCGATTTGGCGGGGGAAGGCGACCTGACCGAAACCACCCATCTCGAGCGGCCGGATTCAGCGTCGAGGCATACTGGCCTCGTGCACATCAGGCCTCGAGAGGAACATGACTTCGGCCCCCTCGAGACGATCGCCCGAGCGGTACACGAATCGGACAGATACCCGTTGTACATGCCCGATGACGACTTCCGTGGTCTTCTTGATTCAGCTGATGCGATCGCCGCCTGGGTTGCAGTCACCGATGACAACCTCATCGGACAGGTCTCACTCCATTCACGCTCCTCGCCGGAAGTCAACGCCTTCATCGTCGACCAGCTTGGTCTCACCGAAGACCGACTCGGCGTGGTTGCCCGCCTCATCGTCGACCCATCAAGACGTCGAACAGGTGTCGCCCGAGCACTCCTGGACACCGCCGAACGAGCTGCGATCGATCGAGGCCTCACTCCGATTCTCGATGTAGTTGACAGGTTCGCTCCCGCAATCGCTCTCTACGAACGACAGGGTTGGAAACGTAGGGGGACCGTGAGCATCGACCTACCCGATGCCACCACCATCAAAGAACACATCTACACCGCCCCGCCCTCTGGTCACCGTCGCGCTGATTGACACCGGTTGCTCCAGCACGTCTACTGAGTCGAGCGGCGAGCCGCACCCGACGACCACGGCTCAGGAGCTACCCGAGTGACCGTCACCGTACGAGCTGCACAACCGAGCCCAGAGGAAGGTGAACGCTTCGCCGAGTTCTTCGACGTCGCCGCGGCCGGCATCGTGCGACAGATGCTCGGCAGGCGGTCGGAACAGGTCATGGCTGCCGCCTACCTCAGCCCTGGTCACGACTACTCCTACCAGACGGTCCACTTCGCCGAGATCGACGGCCAGATCGTGGGGATGGCATCCGCCTACGACTCTCACTACCACGCCGCGTCGTCGCTACGGCCCATCTTGAGAGCAGCCGGCCTTCGTTCGATCCGGGCGATACCTGCCGTCCTCGTCGGCTGGCGCGTGATGTCCTTCGTCGACACCGTTCCCGAGAGCGACTTCTACCTGGCTGCACTCGCGGTCGACGGAACGCACCGGGGTGAAGGCATCGGGACCGTTCTCCTCGAGCACACACTCGATCGTGCACGGTCCGCCGGGTCGGAACGGATCGTCCTCGATGTGGACTCCGACAACCAAGGCGGTCGACGCCTCTACGAACGCTGGGGCATGACCGTCGAAGCGGAGTCCCCGTCCTGGCCGTTCATGCCCAGCCAGCGAGTGCTGCGGATGGTGAAACGGCTGTGAACTCGAACGAGATCACATCTCACCACGGCGTACCTGCTGCGCAACAAGAAGATCTTGCTGCTCGAGAAGGAGGCTTGATTCGGAGGCCGGGTCAAGTCCGAGCAGATCTATGAGATAGAGAGCCAGCAACGGCTCGCGGCGCGGCCGTCACCCCGCCACGCCCCGGAGCCACTGGGGTGGAGTACCTGACGGAATCGCACCCTGGAGGAAGCAGTCGATCGGCAGCGGGGATCGCCCCTGGTGGAGAGTTCGTGGGCCAGCGGTCAGTATGGGCAGCGCCGACGCCACAGTCCGGGAGGACCATCATGAGTGACAACTCGACACGCTCGGGAATCGAGCTGAGTCCCGTGTACGGGCCAGGAGCGTCCAACGGTGGGAGCTACGAGGAGAAGCTCGGCGACCCCGGCGAGTACCCGTTCACCCGTGGTACCAGGGCCTTCACCGGTCAGGGTTGGATCCAGCGAGAGCTGTCGGGTGAGGGCGACGCCAAGCGCTCGAACGAGCAGTTCAAGTACCTGATGGACCTGGGGCAGACGGGTCTCGACGTGATCGGCGACAGCCCGACCATGTCGCTGATGGATCCCGACCACCCTTTGGCCCGGTACACGGTGGGTACCCAGGGTGTCTCCCTGTGCTGCCACGACGACTACCGCGAGCTGCTGGATGGCATCCCCCTCGATCAGATGTCGATCTCCAGCTCCAGCCCGTCGATGTTCATGGTGGCGAGCCTCTTCCTGCTGGCCGAGGAGCGAGGGGTGTCGCCGGCGAGCCTGCGGGGTTCGGTGATCGAGTGGCCGTTCTACTCCGAGCACTGCTCCTACGCCTACAAGATGCCGTTCGATCTCCACCTGCGGATGTCGTGCGATGTCATCGAGTTCTGCAGCAAGGAAATGCCCCGGTTCCACGGCTTCCTCGAGGACACCTACTTCTTCAGCGAGGCGGGGCTGAACGCGGTGGAGGAGGCGGCCCTCGGGTTCGTCGAGATCCGCCACATCGTGAAGACCCTTGTCGAGCGGGGCCTCGACGTCGACAGCTTCGCCCCGCGGATCGCCATCCTCACCAACTGCTCCATGGACTTCTTCGAAGAGATCGCCAAGATCCGGGCCATGAGACGGATCTTCGCCCGGATGATGAAGGAGGAGTTCGGGGCCCAGGATCCCCGCTCACAGGCGGTCAACATCGCGGTGCACACCTCGGGCCTGTCGCTCACCACCGAGCAGCCGGCCAACAACATCGTGCGCGGTGCCGTTCAGACGGTGGCCCTCGGTCTCGCAGGGGTGAGCGCGCTCGAGATCTCGACCTTCGACGAGGGTTACCGAACCCCCAGCAAGCAAGCCCACCTGGTCGGGCTTCGCACCCAGCAGATCATCGACCTCGAGACCAATATCAATAGTGTGCAGGACCCCTTCGGCGGCTCCTGGTTCATGGAGTCGCTCACCGACGAGGTCGAGGCCAAGATCCTGGCCATGGTCGACGACATCGAGTCGCGTGGCGATCCGGCCGACCTGGTCGAGAGCGGCTTCTTCAAGCAGTTCTTCCACGGCACGATGGGGCGCTACCACCATCAGGTGCACGACGGCGATGTGGTGAAGGTCGGCATGAACGTCCACCAGATGCCACCCGATGAGGACACCCTGCTGCGCGATATCAGCGAGGAGAAGATCGAGCCCCTCTTCGATCGGATCGAGAAGTTGGGCTCCTACCGCACCAGCCGCGACCAGCCCCGGCTCCTGGCCTCATTCCAGCAACTCCACGACGTCATCCAGACCGACGAGAACATGGTTCCAGCCGTGCTCGAGTGCACTCGGGCCGGAGCCACCATGGGCGAGGTGGCCGGCATCATGCGCCAGGCCTGGGGCACGCCCTATGACCCTTACGGATATCTCGAGTCGCCGTTGGGCGGTGGACGATGACCCCCATTCGTGTACTCGTCGGCGTTCTGGGCATGGACCAGCACGAGCTGGGTGCCGTCGGTATCGCCAAGATGCTGCGCGACGAGGGTATGGAGGTCATCTACACCGGGTGCTTCAACACACCACAGACCATCGTGCAGATCGCTATCGAAGAGGACGCCGACGTCATCGGGATCAGCAGCCACTCCTGGGAGTACCTGTACTACACGCCGGAACTGATCGATCTGCTGGAGCAGAACGACCTCGACGTCCCGGTGGTCCTCGGCGGCTCTGTCATCACCGACGAGGACGCCGCCACGATGCGCGCGAAGGGGGTGGCGGCCGTCTTCGGATCCGGCAGCAATGTCACGGAAATGATCGATGTGGTCCGGAGACTGGGGTCTGGTGAGCCGGCGACCTGAGCCATCGGTCGACGAGCTGGTCACCAGGGTCACGGCGGGCGATGTTCGTTCGGCCTCGAAGCTGATCCGCCTCATCGACGACGGCCGCCCCGAGGCATGGGCCGGACTCAAACAGCTGTTCCCCCACACCGGGGCGGCCCCATCTCCGGTGGTGCCCTTCTGGGTGACCGCATCCGCATGAGTCGCTTCGCCCTCGACCGCCGGGGTCTTCGTTCGGTCGCTGGCCAGCCGGGGCCACTTCGGGGGCATCACGCCGGCCACCCGGGGCGCCATCCGGGTCATGGATGCCATGGGCAAGGACATCGTGCTCGTCGAGACCGTGGGCGTGGGTCAGGACGAGGTCGATATCGCCCGCCTCGCCCACACCACGATCGTGGTGGCCGTTCCTGGCCTGGGCGACGAGGTTCAGGCCATGAAGGCCGGGATCATGGAGGTGGGCGACCTCTTCGTGGTGAACAAGGCCGACCATCCTGATACCGACAAGACCGTCGCCTATCTCGAGAACATCTTCCGACACCATGTCGAGGGCGAGTGGACCCCGCCGGTTCTCGAGGCCCAGGCGCTACACCACAAGGGCATCGTCGAGATCTGGGAAACCATCGAGCGCCACCGCGACCATCCCAATGCGGCCGGCCCTTCGTACATGGCGGAACAGAGAGCCATCTGCCTGGGGGAGCTCCGGGCCTTGCTTCATGAGGGCGTGCAGCAGGAGCTGAGCCAGCGTCTCGAAGCCGAGTCGGGCATCGAGGCCGCGGTCGAGGAGATCGTGGCCGGCACCGCCGACATCTACGCGACCACCGACCACATCCTGGGTCAGCTCGGGTTGTCCCTGGGCTGAAGAACCACAACGGCCGTTTCCCCCGATCGGCGGGCCGCGTAGTCGTCGAGGTTCTTGTCGATCTCCTGCCAGCGGGTCCACAGACGCTCGCGCTCGTCACCTTCCGCGGCTCGACCGGTCACCAGGCGGGGCCCTTCGGGAAGGTCGACCCGAACATCGGGGTGGGCCTGGAGGTTCAGCCACCACGCCGGCTCGCCCTCGCCCCATCCGTTCATTGCCATGGTCACGAGGTCGGGCCCCGACTCGAAGTAGCCGACCATCACGCTGCGCTCTTGCCCGGTCCGTCGCCCGATCGTGGTGAGGCGCATGGTGCCCCAGCCGTCGGGCTTGGGCCGCCACAGGCCGATCCGGCCACCGGTCAGGCGGTACACCCACCGGTGCATGACCCAGAACACCCGCATGAAACAACGCGGAGGAAGCCATGGTTTGGACATCATCGCTCCCCTGTTCTCGTAGTGGTCACCAGGCTAGACGCCCCAGGATCAATAGTGCCACCGGGTCGGTGATGGTGTGCGGGAGCCGAGCCGCGAATCTCTGGCCTCGCTGGCGACCGTTCTACCTCTCACGGTCACCCAGGCATCAGCGTCGAGGCGTACTACTGGCCTCATGCACATCAGGCCTCGAGAGGAACACGACTTCGGCCCCCTCGAGACGATCGCCCGAGCGGTACACAAACCGGACAGATACCCGTTGTACACGCCCGATGACAACTTCCGCCTCATCGTCGACCCCTCAAGGCGTCGAACTGGTGTCACCCGAGCGCTCCTCGACACCGCCGAACAAGCTGCGCTCGATCGAGGCCTCACTCCGATTCTCGATGCAGTTGACAGGTTCGCTCCCGCAATCGCTCTCTACGAACGACAGGGTTGGAAACGTAGGGGGACCGCGCTCATCGACCTACCCAATACCACCACCATCAACGAACACATCTACACCGCCCCGGGGTAGACACACCTGTTCCTCACCCTTTGGAAGCTCTGACGAATGCAGACATGAATTGTCCCTCTACGGAATCGAGTTGGCTGATGTCGATTCCGTGGTGGGCCAGCACGTCTTCGGCCTCGGTGAGGTCGTAGACCCGGGTGGGGACGATCTCGATATCGGTGATCCCGGCCTCCGCCAACATCGATCGGTATTCGCTCTCATCGAGCCCACCGGCAACGCAGCCAATCCAGGCCTCGACGCTCGCCCGGATCTGGGAGTCGATCTCTCCTCGTATGACGACGTCGGAGACAGCAAGACGACCGTTCGGTCCGAGAACTCGATGAGGACGGTGGGATTGCCGCATCCCAGGGAGGCTTGGAGCGCCGCGGACGGAACTGCTGCACTCTCGTCGGCGGTGTACTGGTCGCGGGTAGTTGTGTTACCTCCGCAGCACTCCGAAGGTGATTCTTGAGTGGCTCCGAGGAACAACTCCCGCAGGCACCTAGCCGCCAAGAATCGCCCAAACCATCATCGCGATGAGCGCGATCACGATGAGTGACACAAGCAAGGGCAGCACCAACAACAGGGCCCGATCCCCCTTGCGTACTCCAAGGAACAAGAAGATGGGGGCGCCGAACATCGCCCCGCTGGTGAAGGGCACGAAGAGCAACACCGCGCAGAGCAGTGCGAGGCGTCCTTCCAGAGTGGTCGGCAGAACCGACCGACCCCGCACCGCCCAGCGGGGGGTCTCCTCGGGCCGAGGGGGCAGGGACGATATGAGCCGGGCGCCACCGATCAGTGCCGGAAGCCCAACGACCAACGAGGCCAAGCCGATGGGGAACAGGACCGAGGGCGTCTGAACTCCGAACCGGACATCGGCCGACACCCCGGGTGAGCCGTCTGCGTTCATGATCACCACAGCCCACTCTCCACTCTCGATCGTCCAGTCGAGGGTCTGTTCACCGCTGCCACTCGCCGACACCACCCAGAAACCCTTGGTCCCTGGAGCAGCCGGCTCGGTGGTGCCCTGGTTCCTCGTGTACACCACATCGGTGATGTCATCCTGGGTTGAGTCCCACTCGGTGATCTCGTCGTGGACGACCCCATCGAGATACCCGGCAACCGCGTCGACCGGAGCGATACCCATGAAGAGCGCTCCGGAACCCACCCCAACGCCCTCCACCCGGACATCATCGGGCGGCGAAACGAACTCGGGCAGGGTGTTCCAACGCAGCAGCTCAACGTCGTCGGTGACCACCCCACGCGACGACACCTCCATCGTCACCGGATCGGTCAAGTTGTGCTCACGCAAGGGCGGAGAGTGCAACAACGACGCGAGACCGAAGTTGTAGACGAGGACCAGCCCTACCACCACCAGCCCGGTTCCGAACCCGACAGCCTTGGTTCGATGCTTCATTGGAGCCACCTCCCTGGTTGGGTGGCCACCCGGGAAGCCGGATGTCTCTACCTCCCTTGTCGCGCTTCTGCGTGGCCGCGACCAGGGCCGGAAGGACTGCTCTTCTTCGAGACTCCCTGTATGGGCCTGAGCCGCGGCGCGAGATTCCCATCAACCCGCACGAGATCCGGCAGGCGGGCCGCCGGCTGAACCATCGCCGTCATGCAGCAGAGCGAGCTCGAGCGGCTCGCTCGAGGCAGTCGATGAAGCCCTTGCGCATGGGCCGACCCAACATCGCGCCAACGACGAAGCCGAACGGCCCACCTTTGGGTTCGAAGTCGTAGCTCATCGTTGTGGGCGTGGTGTCGCCACCGTCAGACAGGGTGAAGGTCATTGTGGCCTCCTTGACCGGCACCTTCTTCGTCTGGTCGATGGTGATGACCATCTTGCCTTCAGGCGCCCACTCGGTGACCGTCTCTCGCATGGAGACTGACCCCTCGAGTTCGATGTGACGCTGAGCACCCACACCCTCGGTGGCGTCACCGATAGCGCGGCTGCTGACCACGCCGTCGTTCCAGTCAGCGATGTTCTGGTCGTCGGCCAGCACGGCCCACACGATGTCAGCGACAACTCGAAGGTTCGCTCGTTGGTGACGAGACGACCGGGACCGAACACGGTCCCGACGCCGACAAAGCTCGCAGCACGCTGCTGGAACCAGACACTCCAGGCCGCTTGGCGACCCGGCAGCGGGGGCTCATAGCCGTGATAGAGCAACACCAACCTCTTCATGGCAACCATCTAGACGACCCTCAGCGACACCCCTATGTCAGTGTTTCCGAGATTCTTGGTCGGAAGCCCGAGGCTGGAAGTCCCCGAGAATGCCCCTGTTGATGAGCGGCACTGTTGCGTTGATCGATCGGCGGGCGCGGACTGCCGGTTGTGTCTCGGGGTTCGGTCAGATCACCGCGGCGAGCTCATCGAAAGCGGCCGCCAGGCGCAGACAGTCGCGGTCGGCTTCCGCGCCGAGTTGGTAGTGACCGCGTCGAAGATTCTGGACGAACGCGTGGCCGCGGATGGTCACCAACGCGGTCCGATCGGTGCTCAGACCGCGCATTGGTTTCAGCCTGGCCTCGAGGCGGCCGTGGTCCCACGCGATCCTGTTGTTCGCGTACTGCTCGGTGTCGTGGGCCGCTTCTGGGATCAGCGCATCGACAACACGTAGCAGGGGTGCGGCCAGATCGGTGGTGACCTCGACAGGGTCGCCCGTGGCCGGTCAACGCGGTTTCGAAGAAGTGTCTGGCGGCGGCGATGTTGGGTCGTTTCGACACATAGACGTCGATCACCTGGCCGTACTGATCGACGGCCCGGTACCCGTAGCGCCACACACCATTGACCTTGAGGTAGGTCTCGTCCACGAACCAGCGGTCACCCACCACGTGACGACACGGGCGTGCCGCGTCGATGAGCATCGGGGTGAAGTGCTGCACCCACCGGTAGACGGTGACATGGTCGACGTCGACGCCTCGTTCGGCGAGGAGCTCCTCCACATCGCGGTACGACAGGCCGGAGCGGAGGTACCAGCGCACGGCCAGCAAGATCACCTCTGGTGGAAACCGGTAGCCGGCAAACGACTCGGACTCAGCAACGGCACGACGATTCACCCGATCACCCCCGCCTCTGGGCACCCGATCCGTCAACGCAACAGTTAGT
>JAAEMS010000227.1 GCA_024225275.1 Actinomycetes bacterium | reverse complement strand
GGCTATCAGGTTGCCGTTGGGGGTTTCGAAGTCGAGGCGGAAGGTGAGGTCGTCGCCTGGTGGGGCGGGTCCGAGGCTGATTCCCCACACTGATTGTGGTGTCGTTTGGAGGTTGGTCGTACCCTCGACGTGGTCGTCCTCGTAGAGCACTAGTAGGTCGAATGACGGGTCGAACAGTTCGTCTTCGGTGGTGGCCTACAGCGGGTTGATCTGGTAGCCGGGAACTTCGATGCCGGTGAGTTGTAGGACTAGGAAGCCTTCTTCCCAGACCAGGGTCGGGTCGCCGATGATTAGTTCGTGGGGTAGGAGGGTTTCGCAGCCGTGATCGGTGGGCGGGAACCAGCACAACAGCAGGTTGGGTTGAGCGCGCATCTCCTCAATCAGGTTCACCAGGTCGGGTCCGGGGCCGGCGGCGAGCTCGTCAGCGCAGTCGGCTTCTGCTCCCTGGGTGGCTGTGGTGGGTTGTTGGTCGGTTTCGTCGGTCCGGAACCGCCAACTGTCGACCCACCGCTGTCCGGTGGGGTCGGGGCGCCTGGGGGCCAGGGGGCGTCTAGTTCTTGGCCGGTGGCGTCCAGGAGTGTGAGGTCTTGTATGTCGACACCGTCGGGTGTGAGGAAGAAGGCGGTTCTTCCGACGGGGCGTTGCCATTGGGTGTGGCTGTTGGTGAAGGTGGCCACAACGATCGAGGTTGGGGTCGGGAGCCCAACGGCGGCGAACCATCCTCCGATCGGGGGATCAACGGACGGGAAGCCGTTGATGGTGAGATTCAGGTCGCCGGCCTGGTTGCATTCTCCGCCGCCGGTGACGGTGGTGAAGTTCCCCAGGTAGACACAGACGGAGTCGTTGAAGCGGTGTAGGCCGATCTGGGCTTGGTCGATCTCACCCAACGAGATCAGAACCTCAGATCTGAGTGCTGGGCCGTCACCAGTTCCGAGCTTGTCGGTGGGGACCACGAACGATTCTGGTGCCAGGGGGCGGAGCGGGAACTCCTCACCGAGGGTCGAGGGGTCAAACAGCGGGGCGGGGCCGACGGCTCACGAATCTGAGCATGGGGCTGTTTGGGGTGGTTTCGAGGATGGTCTCGATGGTGTCGCGGCCGGGGGCGGAGAGTGTGACCTCGACCCGGTTGGTCGCGCCCCAGCAGCTGACGTGGGCAATGTGTAGGTGGGGGGCCTTCTCGGCCTGACCGCGTACCGACTGGTAGACGGCATCGAGTTCGTCGTGACTGAACTGCACTGGTTCGATGCAAGGTTCCAGCCCGTCGCGGGATAACGCCTCGGTGGCGGCAGCGACTGCGTCGGTTCGGACCTGGAGCACGTGGTGGCCGCCGCTAGTCACGTAGACGATGTTGGTGGTGTCGGGGTGGGCGAGGCGGTAGTTGGCCAATGCCGTCTCGCCAACCAGTCTGTTGAAGATCGGCTGACCGCGGTCGGGGAGTCCCAGAGTCCGCCTCGAGGGTGGATTCGATCCCGACAAGAAGGCGGGTGGCCGGGCGCCGGGCGCGATGGTGAGCCCGTCGGGCCCAGCGGGCCAGTGGAACAGGTCGGTGACGGTGGCCCAGCGCACCCCGCCTGCTGAGCGGGAGCTGGCTGGGTCGAGATGGAAGTCGGCAAGGCGGATCCCGGAGCACTCCGGCGGCGACGACTCGTCCACACCGCCGACACACAGGATGGCGCCGGAGTCGTCCTCGATCACGGTGCTGGTGATATGGATCAGGGACGGCTCGGCCGGAAGCGTCAAGTAGTTCGTGTGGACCCATAGTTCGGCGCCACCGAACCGGAACCGCCGCAGTTCGTACCGGCCGGTGTCGGCCTCGCCCGCCGGCGCGGTTGTCGTCTCCCCCGCCGAGTCGGGCGTGGCTGACCGACATGACGGGACCAGAGCACCGCCACTGCCAGCACGAGCCTCCACCGGACCATGCCGTGTGCTCCCCCTGATGCTGATCTCTCACCCAATGGTGGCAGAACCGGGGGTACTGATCCAGGCGCCCGCCAAACACGCCACGCTGCCGGCGATCAGGGGCAGGGGCGGTCGGGTCATAGGGCGGTGGACTCCCAGTAGGGGATGGCCGCCCGAGGGGTGTATTGCGAAACGTGATACCTTGGCTTCATGGCTCAGGCGATCTCGGTTCGACTCGACGATGAAGCGGAAAAGGCTCTGCGTGCCCTGGAGGCCGCGGGCATGAGTCGTTCCGAAGCGATCCGGACCGCTCTGGTCGAGTCAGCGCATCGGCGTCGGCGC
>JAAEMS010000226.1 GCA_024225275.1 Actinomycetes bacterium | reverse complement strand
AGCCGCGGCCATGGCGGTCTCGAGCCGTTCGACCACCACTGGGTACTCACCCCGGACATAGATCCAGCCCTTGGTGGCACCGGTCGCGTAGGCCGCAATTGTGGCCGCCTCGACCAGGGCGAAGGGGTCGTTCTCGAGGACAAACCGGTCCTTGAAGGTGCCGGGCTCGGACTCGTCGGCATTGACCACCACATGCTTGGTGTCGCCAGCCGCATCACGCACCCCCCGCCACTTCACTCCGGTGGGGAAGGCGGCACCACCCCGGCCCGACAGGCCGGCTTCGGTCACGGCCTCGATCACACCGTCAGGGCCCGCGGCCATTGCCGCGGCGAGCGCCTTGTAGCCCCCGGCGGCCACGTAGGACTCGAGTGAGGTGGGATCGACCCGACCGATCCGGCTCAGCAGCCGGAGCCCGGATTCACCGGCCTGAGGGAGCTCGGCGGCCTCCGACCCGGGGTCGGAATCGGGCCCGCCCCGGCCCTGAACGTACACGGCGGCACCCGCCCGTTCGCACTGCCCGAGGCACGGCGAATCCTCGTGATGGGCACCAGCCGCGTCGAGCTCGGCCATGCGGGCCATGTGGTCACCACCGGCCCGACAGGCAATATCGGTGCACACCCAGTGGGTCGCCCCATCATGGTCAGGGGCTTCGGTGCAGAACAGATCGTAGAAGGTGGCGACGCCGTAGGCGTGGGCCGCGGGTACTTGGAGTCGGTCGGCCACCAGGTTCAGACCACCGGGGCTGATCCAACCCTTGGCGTTCTGGAGGGCATGCAGGGCCGGCAGCAACAGGTGTCGGAGCTCGCGGCGGGCCTGGGCACCACCCCTCACCAACCGGTCGGACTCGACGACCACCGCGGTGGTGGAACCGAGCACCGCGTCGACAGCCGCGACTTCGACCCGATCGGCCCTGGCGTCGGTGAGATGGAGGTCGGTCATGAGCCCACCAGTCGGTCGATACGAATCGAGGCCGCCTTGAACTCGGCGGTGCCCGACCGCCTGTCCCAGGCATCGCTGGTGAGCACGTTCGAATCAGCCAGCTCGGGGAAATGAAAGGTCGTGAAGGTCAGGCCGGGCGGGATGTCGGGCTGGATCCGGATGTCCATCTCGATCGACCCGCGGGGTGAGCTGACCCGCACCCGTTCACCATCGATCACGCCGAGGCGGGCCGCGTCGACCGGGTTGACGTCGAGGGCATCGCCGTACCGGATGGGTGACTCGAAGCCGCCCGACTGAACCCCGGTGTTGTACGAGTCGAGGGCCCGACCGGTGGTGAGCCGGAGTGGGAACTCGTCGGTGAGCTCATCCTTCGGGCCTTCGTGCTCGACCACGGAGAAGGGGGCCGGACCGCGGCCCCCGAGGTCGTCTTCCCAGATCCATCCGTGCAGGAACGGGCTGCCCGGATGATCGAGCGAGGGGCAGGGCCACTGGAGCCCGTTCTCGTGTTCGAGTCGCGCCCACGACATGCCCGCGTGCAAGGGTGAGAGCGACCGGAGCTCGTCCCATAGTTCCTCGACGGTGGGATCGCCCCATGCGTCGTAGCCGAGCCGCTTGGCCAGATCGCCGATGATCTCGATGTCGTCGCGGGCGCCCTCGGGTGGCGATACCGCGGCCCGCACCCGCTGGACCCGACGCTCGCTCGAGGTGACCGTGCCCTCGGACTCGACCCACGCCACCGATGCGGGCAGAACGACATCGGCCAGCTCGGCCGTGCGGGTCAGGAAGATGTCCTGAACGACGAGGGTGTCGAGCCCTCGTAGCAGTGAACGAGCATGCTGGGCATCGGCTTCACTGTCGGCCGGGTTCTCGCCGACCACGTAGGCCGCCCGCAGGTCGCCGCGCTCCATCGCCTCGAACATCAGCGACAGGTGCCACCCGTTCTCGGCCGGGATCTCGACGCCGTAGGCGGCCTCGAACTTGGCCCGCGCTTCGGGATCGACAATGTCCTGGAAGCCGGGAAGCTTGTTGGGCAACGCCCCCATGTCGCCACCGCCCTGGACATTGTTCTGGCCGCGGAGGGGGACCAGTCCGGAACCCCATCGGCCGATGTGGCCGGTGAGCAGAGCCAGGTTGCAGAGGGCGAGAACGTTGTCGACCGCGTTGTGGTGCTCGGTGATACCCAGGGTCCACACCAGCTGGGCGGTCTCGGCCCTGCCATAGGCGTGGGCCAGCTCACCGATGGCCTCGGCCGGAACTCCGGTGATCTGCTCGGCTCGCTCCAGGGTGTAGGGATCGACGGCGTCGCGATAGGCCTCGAACCCTTCGGTGCTGTGAGCGATGAAGCCGTCATTGGTCAGACCGGCAGCGATGATCTCTCGCCCCACCGCGTTGGCCAGCGCGATGTCGGTGCCGACCTCGAGCCCCAGCCAGACGTCGGCGAACTTGGCCGACGAGGTGCGCCGGGGATCGACGCAATACATGGAGGCCCCGTTCTCGACCCCCTTCAGCAGGTGATGGAAGAAGATGGGGTGGGCCTCGCGGGTGTTGCTGCCCCACAGGATGATGAGATCGGTCTCTTCGATCTCTTCATAGGCGGAGGTACCGCCGCCGGCTCCGAAGACTGTCGCCAGACCGACGACCGAAGGAGCGTGTCAGGTGCGGTTGCAGGAGTCGATGTTGTTCGACCCCACCGCGGTACGGATGAACTTCTGGGCCGCATAGTTCATCTCGTTGGTGGCCTTCGAGCAGCTGAACATGCCGAAGGCGGTGGGACCGTGCTGGTCGATGACCCCACGGAAGCCCGATGCGGCCCGGTCCAGAGCGTCGTCCCAGCTGGTTTCGTGAAGCTGGCCGTCGGTGCCCCGCACGAGGGGAGTGGTGAGTCGTTGCCGAGTCATGACCGGCTCAGGAAACCGCGGGGTTGCAGTAGGTGACGAGCTCGCACCAGAACTTGTCCAGCGCGTCGATGACTCTCGAGAAGCCCTCGAGCCCGACTGGCTTGGTCACCAAGGCAGCTGCGTCGTTCCCGTAGGACGCCTCGGCCAGTGTCGAGCTGGACATAATGATCACCGGAATCTGACGCAGTGACTCATCAGCCTTCATCTCGGCGAGGACATCTCGTCCATCGATACCGGGCAGGTTCAGGTCGAGAAATCCCAGATGGGGACGGGGTGCATCGGTGAAGGGAGGCTGTTGCCGTAGGTAGGCCAGGGCCCGAGCCCCATCGGAGGCGACATGAATGCTGTTGGCCAGGCTGCTGGTTTCTGATGCGCGCAGAACCATACGAGCATCGATCTCGTTGTCTTCAACCAGCAACACCGTCATCCGCTCGTTGTGGGGATTCACCGTGACCTCCTGATCATCAGTCTCGGCCGAAGTCTAGATCCTCGTTGTCGAGGGCCCACGGACAGCATGCCCCCTAACCCTCGGCAATCGTGAAGACGAAGCAGCTGCCCTCGCCGGGTTCGGATTCCACCCGGAGCCTTGACGATGACTTGACACGGTGATCATGAGATCTCGGTCGGGGTGCCTGTACTCGATGGCCTTGGAGAGCAGGTTCTCGAACAGCTGCCCCAGGAGCTGAGGGTTGCCGCTCAGGGTCGGCAGATCCCCGACCTCGACGGAGACCGGCTCGCTGTCGAACAAGAGTCTCCGACAGGATTGCCTGCACCAGTGACCCGATTTCGACTGCTTCGACTCGCATCTCTTCGCTTCGCTGAGTCCTCGAGAAATCCAGGAGGCCTTGGGTGAGCTCTTCCATCCGATCAGCAGACTGGACGAGAATCTTGAGGAGATCCAGTGCCTCCTCACTCAGGCCCTCGGGCCGCTTCGCCGGCCATCAGCTGCCTGGTTGACCTGAGACAATGGCGCCATGCGAAGGGTGTCACTGCTCGTTGCCGGAGCGCCCATGGCCGCCTGCTCCTCGTCAGACGGTTCCGCGGAACCGTCTT
>JAAEMS010000225.1 GCA_024225275.1 Actinomycetes bacterium | reverse complement strand
CGCCCAAGTCGCGGCCCCCTCCGAAGATGCCCCCACCATCGTGTTCCACTCCCGGGCCGACGCCGAGAGCTACTGCAACGCCGAACCCGACTGCCAGCTCGTCGCCTACGACACCGGCGACCACGGCTTCTTCAACAACGGCGACACCTACACCGACACCCTGAACCACACCATCAAATTCCTCACCACCCACGGCTGGTAACCACCAGCGCATCATCCCCTGATGTCCGCCCATAACCCCGACGCCCCGCGTCACAGAACGCCGCGACGGTGACGCACATTCTTGGGTGGTCGGCCATGCTCAGAATGACGGATCCACCAGTGACGGGCCCCGACGTTTGGCCGCTCGGACCGGGGTCGTCATGTCGACGGGCGGCGTCGCAGTCAGGTGGCGATCGGGGCGGTTGGTGTGCGTGGTGACGAACCTTCTGCGCTCGACGGCTGTGCTGTCCAGCCCTCGGGTCTGAAAAGCTGCCCGGATGCTGCATGCGCTCACCCTCCCCCCCTACGGCGAACTCGCCGATCCACACGCACTCGCCGAGATCGCCGCCACCGCTGAGCGCGCCGGTTGGGACGCCGTGTTCTTGTGGGATCACGTCTTGCGGCGACCCGACGAACCTCAAGAGATCGCCGACCCGTGGGTCGCGATGGCAGCGATGGCAATGGCGACCGAACGGGTGCGTCTGGGCCCGATGGTCACGCCGATCACCCGTCGTCGACCGATCAAGCTCGCCAGAGAAGCAACGACGCTCGATCACCTGTCGCGAGGCCGCCTGACCCTCGGGCTTGGTCTCGGGGTTGACACCACCCGCGAACTGAGCGCGTTCGGCGAGATCATCGACCCGCGGATCCGGGGCCAACGCCTCGACGAGGGCGTGGAACTCCTCTGCGCATTCTGGAGTGGCGACGAGGTCGACTACCGGGGCGAACACTTCGTCGCCGATCGGGTGGTCGTGCTTCCTCGCCCCCTCCAGCGACCACGGATCCCGCTCTGGTTCGCGGCGCGCGGAGACGCCCGCAAGCCCGTTCGGCGCGCCGCCCGCTATGACGGGCTGTTCCCGATCGAAGTCGACGAGCGCGGTCTCGCCGACATGCTCGACGTCGTCCAGGAGGAGCGCGGCTCGCTCGACGGCTTCGACGTGATCGCACGCCCCGAAGACGCGTCGCAGTACCGCCGGTTCGGGGAACTCGGTGTGACATGGGCGATCACCGGGCCCCCACCCGGCGGCAACGGCGTGGTCGAACTGGCATCGACGCCGCCGCTCGAGGTGTTCGACGCCGTCTGAGCCACGCTTGTTCGACCGGCCAGATCAGTTCCCGATAGCCGTGCTCGGCTACCGAACCGTCGGGGCGCTCGCAATCGCGGCCGGCAACGATCCGGCCCGAGCGCGAAAATCCAGACGCTCCCTCGGGCCATTCCAACGGACCATGTCGCGCCAACACCTCCGCCGAACCAGCACCCCGAGCTATCCCATAGCGTGCACCCCGAACCCCGCCCGTGACCGCCCCAGTTCGCGGCTCAGTGATGCAGGTCCAGATCGGTAGCGAACACGCGAAGAGAATCCATTTCCTTGGTCCTGCACCCGGCGGCCACCATGGGCTGGGTGAGCACTCGAGAACCCGCTCCGGTCAGAAGCGACGGGAAACCCATACGGATACGCCGGTTCGGACACGGCCCAGTCCTGGTATGCGTGGCCGGTGGACCAGGGCGCGACGCCGACTACCTGGAAACGCTCGCCGACCTCCACCGCCACCGGGAACTCGTCATCCCCGACCAGCGAGGAACCGGTGGCTCCCCACCACCAGACACCAACGACGGCTACACCTTCGACCACCTCGCCCAAGACCTCGAACCGGTACGCCTCCACCTCGGCCTCGAACGCCTACCTCTACTCGCCCACTCCGCCGGCTGCACCACCGCCCTCTACTACGCGGCCCTTCACCCCCACCGGATCCAAACCCTCCTGCTCGTCGCTCCCGGCCGACGCCTCTATCCCGAGATCAGCGACGACAGCGAACAGATCATCCGCTCACGCCAACACGAAACCCCGATCCCCGCTGCGCTCACCGCGCTCGAAGGTCTCAACGCTGCACCAGCTCCCGAGGAGATCCCACGCCTACTCGAGGCACTCACCCCCGCGTTCTACGGGCAATGGACCAGTCGCCAACACCACCACGCAGCCACCGAAACCCTCCAGGTCAATGCCACCGCCCGACAAGAGTTCAACCGGGCCACCATCAACGAACCGGCCCTACGGACCAGACTCCAGCAGGTCGAGGCGCCCGTGCTCGTCATCACCGGCTCCAAAGACGGCGCGACCGGGATCTCCCCCGGCCAAGCATGGGCGGACTGCTTTCCCCACGGCCAACACCTCACCATCCCCGGTACCGGCCACTACCCCTGGGTCGACGAACCACAACAACTCCGCCACACAGTCCTCGAGTTCCTGGCCACGATCTGACCGCCGCCCGAACCACCCAGCCCGTCAAGGCAACCCCAGACCGAAGCCAAGCAACCCATACCGTGCATCCCAAAAGCCGGCGTCATCGACCTCGAGCAAGCCGGTGTGCCCGTGATCGTGGCGTTGAACCTGACGGCCTTCGCCACCATGGCGGTCCAGACCAGCCGCGATTTGTGGCGACTCGACTACGAGACCGACATCGACGATGCCCCGCGGCGGTGAAGGATCTCTATTCTGACTCCATGTGGTTCGCCGCCCTGCCGTGGGCAACCTGGGATCAGACCGCGATTGCCGCAGTGCTCTGCGGTCTGCTCGTGCTGTTCCTGCGCGACCGCCGACCCACCCGGCTCACCACCCCGATCATCCCAGCCGCCCGGGAGCTCGCGTTCATCTGCGCCATCTACTCGATCTGGCGGCTGGCTCGGATGCTCCCCATCGTGCAGGAAGTCGGGGCGATCGACCGCGCCCGCGACCTCGCCCGCCTCCAAGACGCCATACTCCTGCCCACCGAGGTCTCGCTTCAGCAGTGGGTCATGAGCTACGACTGGCTCGTCCGGTTCACCACCGTCTACTACGCCACCGTGCACGTTCCGGCCCTGATCGCGTTCATGATCTGGCTCTGGGTCCGCCACCGCGACCACTACCGCCAGTGGCGCACCGCCCTGGCCTTGCTCACTCTCTTCTGCCTGATCATTCGCTTCCAGCGAGTAGCTCCACCCCGATTCCTGCCCGAGCTCGGATTCGTCGATCTGTCCACCCGGCTCGGCCTGTCGGTGTACGGGCCGGTGGGCACCGGTGTGTCCGATCAATACGCGGCCATGCCGTCGATCCATGTGGCCTGGGCGGCGGTGGTGTCGTTCGGAGCCCTGACCATCAGCCGCAGCCCTTGGCGGTGGCTGGTCTTCAGCCACGTGTTCATCACCGTCTTCGTGGTTTCGGCAACCGGCCACCACTGGTGGCTCGACAGCATTGTGGCCATCGTCCTGTTGGGTGTCGGCCTGGTCATCGACAAGTACGGGCGCCGCTGGGCGAACCGACCGGAACGCCCCCGGCCCGACCTCGAGCCGGAGCTGGTTGCCGTCTGAGCGACCCTCGACTAGAAGTCGACCATGGCCCTCGACCCCGCCATCGAGATCATCGACAACCGGTTCCACCGTCTGGTGATCCACAACGCCCACATCGACCACCTCTGGACCGGGGCCCGCTGGACCGAGGGTCCGGTGTACGCGCCCGCGGCCAAACACCTGATCTTCTCCGACATCCCCAACGACCGAACCCTCCGCTACGACGAGGTGTCCGGCGAGGTCTCGGTTTTCGAAGCACCCGCCTTCAACGCCAACGGCCACACCCAGGACCGCGAAGGACGGATCGTCACCTGCGAGCACCGGGGCCGGGCCGTGACTCGCATCGGCCACGACGGTTGCCGCGAGGTCCTGGCCGAGTCCTTTGAGGGCAAACGGCTCAACTCTCCCAACGATGTGGTGGTGAAGTCCGACGGCAGCGTCTGGTTCACCGACCCCACCTACGGGATCGACAGCGGGTACGAGGGCGACGCCGCAGAATCGGAGCAGGACGGCTCGTATGTCTACCGCATCGACCCCGACGGCTCCATCACCGCGGTCATCACCGACATGGTGAAGCCCAACGGGCTGGCTTTCTCGCCCGATGAGTCGATCCTGTACGTGGCCGACACCGGCATCTCGCACGTGGGCCTGAAGTGTCCCCCCGACATCCGGGCCTATCCCATGGCCGCCGACGGGCTCACCCCCCAGGGCCACCACACCACCTTCGCCACGTGCGACACCGGGGTATTCGACGGGTTCCGGGTGGATCACGAGGGCAATGTGTGGAGCTCAGCCGGCGACGGAGTCCACTGCTTGGCTCCCGACGGCACACTCCTGGGCAAGATCCGCATCCCCGAGGTGGTGGCCAATGTCGAGTTCGGCACCGTCAAGCGCAACCGCCTCTACATCTGCGGCACCACCAGCCTCTACGCGATGTACGTCAAGACTCGGGCCGCTCCCCGACCTGGGTGAGCACCACGAACAACGCCACCGACACCCCGGGATCCTGGCAGGCCAGCGCTCCGGCTGGTAGGCCACTGCCATGACCTACGAAGCATTTGACCTCACCGGGAAGACGGCCGTGATCACGGGCGGCAACGGCGGCATCGGGCTGGGCTTCGCCCGCGCCCTGGCGACAGCCGGCGCCGACGTCAGTGTCTGGGGCACGAACCCCGACAAGAACGCAACCGCGGAGGCCGAGCTCCAGGCCATCAACCCGTCAGCGTCGGCCCTCCGCTGCGACGTCTCGAAGGAGGAGGAGGTCGAGGAGGCCATGACTGCGGTCATCGAGCGCTACGGCCGCATCGACGGCTGCTTCCCCAACGCCGGCGTCGGCACCAAGAACACCAAGCCCTTCTTCGAGCACTCGAACGAGGACTGGTTCGACATCATCGACGTCAACCTCCACGGGGTCTTCTTCACCCTGCGGGCCGCCACCCGCCAGATGGTGAAGCAGGGTGAAGGCGGAACCCTCGTGCTCACGTCGAGCGGCACGGCGATCCAGGGGTCGGCCAAGGGCCAGGCCTACGCCTCGACCAAGGGAGCAATGCTCGCCATGATGATGGGCCTCTCCACCGAGATGGCCCGCTACCAGATCACCGCCAACGCCATCATCCCCGGTTGGATCGAGACCGAGATGACTGCACCCCTGTTCGGCTGGGACAAGTTCGTCGACAATGTGATGCCCCGCATCCCGATGCGCCGGTGGGGTACCCCCGATGACTTCGGGGCCATCGCCGTCTACCTGATGAGTGACGCCTCACGCTGGCACACCGGTGACGTCATCAAGATCGATGGTGGCTTCAGCATCTTCTGATCACGCGAGTGCGCCGGTGGTCACCCAACCAGCAGGCGGGTGGGGTAGCCGGTGGTGCCGTAGGCCAACCAGACCTGGGCCTCGGACGTTGGCGGCGGTGCCACCTTCACCACGAGGGCCCGACCGGGCGCAAGGGTGACATCAACCGAACCGAGCGCCACGATGACGCGCCCGAAGTCGGCCCCGAAATCGATCTGGCCCGTCGGAGGCACCTCGCGTCGGTCCGGTCATCAGAGGTCCACCGACACGCGGTGGCCATCAACTGAACTGGAACTGGCCTCGGGAACCACTCCGACCCCGAGTACGTTCCGCGAGCAGGTTGATCGTGCCCACCGATGACCGCACGGAGGTCACGCTCACACTGGCGCGAGAGAACTAGAGATTCCCCACCTCGAGCTCGAGGAGATGGGCGAACTTCTCGCGGGCCGCCTCGCGCTTGGGTGGGATGTGCTCTGAGGGCCAGAGCTCGTCGCCGGCCTGGTGGTCGCGTAGGACCTGACGGGCCAGAGTCACCTTGTGGACCTCGGTGGGCCCATCACCCAGCGCCAGCCAGGTGGCATCACGCAGCATGCCCATGAGGGGTAGCTCGTCAGTGACCCCGAGTGAGCCGTGGAGCTGGATGGCGCGGGTGGCGATGTCGTGCAGCACGTCAGCCATGAGCACCTTGATGGCGGCAATATCCTTGCGGACCTTCAGATAGTCGTTGTGGTGATCGATCAGCCAGGCCGTACGCAACAGGATCAGCCGGAACTGTTCCATCTGAATCCAGCTGTCGGCGATCTTCTCCTGAGTCATCTGGAGCGATCCGAGGAGTTGCCCCTTGGTCTCCCGGCTGAGGGCCCTCTCGCACATCATGTCGAAGGCCCGCTGGACCTGGGCCATGGTGCGCATGGCGTGATGGATACGACCGCCACCCAGTCGGGTCTGGGCAATGGCGAACGCCTGTCCCTCGCCACCCAGCACATGGTCGGCTGGCACCCGGACGTTGTTGTAGCGCAGATAGCCGTGTGAGCCGCTGCCCTCGGGCTCGCCGGCCAGGCCCACGTTGCGGATGGTCTCGAGCCCATCGGTGTCAGCCGGCACGATGAACATCGACATGCCCTGGTAGGCCGACACCTCGGTGTTGGAGACGGCCATGGTGATGAGGAAGTCGGCGTACCGGGAGTTGGAGCTGAACCACTTCTCGCCGTTGATGACCCACTCGTCGCCATCACGCACCGCGGTCGTACGGAATCCAGTGGGATCGGAGCCACCGTGGGGTTCGGTCATCGAGTAGCACGAGACGATCTCACCGTCGAGGAGGGGCTGGAGCCACTTGGCCTTCTGCTCGTCGGTGCCGTAGTGGGCGAGGATCTCGCTGTTGCCCGTGTCAGGAGCCTGGCAACCAAACACGCGGGGGGCGAAGCGGGACCGGCCGAGCTGCTCGTTGAGCAGGGCCAGTTTGAGCTGGCCGTACCCGGGGCCGCCCAGCTCGGGACCGAGATGGCAGCCCCAGAGTCCCTGGTCGCGAACCTGGGCCTGCAGGGGCCGCATGGCGGCCATCATCGGCTCGTTCCCAGTGTCGTACGGCGACTCGAACACGAGGTCGAGTGGGGTGACCTCGTTCTCGACGAACTCAGCCACCCAATCGAGTTGGGCCTGGTACTCGGGATCGGTTTCGAACGACCAACTCACGGGATTCTCCTCGGATCAGCTTCGTCCCGCCCATTATGGCGCCCAAGGCGCAGGCGGACCTGATGACCTAGCTTCGGGTCAGCAGGAAAGGGACGCCCGTGATCGAACCAGTCGTGATCTACGAGGTGAGCGATCACATCGCCACCATCACCATCAATCGGCCCGAGGCCTACAACTCACTCAACTATGAGGCCTACCGGCTTCTGACCGAGTCGCTCAACCAGGCCAACATCGACCCCGACGTCCGGGCCATCGTGTTCACCGGCCGGGGCCGGGGCTTCTGCACCGGCGACGACGTGAAGGAGCTCCTCGGACAGGGCGCAGCCGAGCTGTCGCGCCGTATCACCTCGGGCGAGCTCGAACTGCCGTCGGGTCCGATGCATCGATCCGACCGACCGATCATCGCCGCGGTGAACGGCCCGGCGGTGGGTTACGGCATGGAGCTGAGCCTGCTGGCTGACATCCGGATCGCGTCGACAGATGCCAAGTTCTCGGAGATGTTCGTCAAGCGGGCGATCATGGCCGGCCCCGACAGCTTCGAGATCCTCCCCCGCCTGATCGGGCCGGCCGCTGCCGCCGAGATGCTGCTCACCGGCGACCTGATCGATGCCCAGCAGGCCCTCGACTGGGGACTGGTCACGAAGGTGGTGGCCCCCGACCAGCTGGCCGACGAAGCCCGGGACCTCGCCGCCCGCATGACCGCCAACGCTCCCCTGGCCGTCCAGGCGGGCAAGCAGGCCCTGCGCCTGGTTCGCGGCGGTAAGGGTGAGGAGCTGCGCAGTCACGCCAGCCGTCGCCTCGGCGAACTGCTGGCCAGCCGCGACCACCAGGAGAGCGTGGCCGCCTTCCTCGAGAAGCGCGACCCCAGCTACGAGGGCCGCTGACCCGTCCCACCCCAGGTAAATGTGGGCAATAGGGGTGATCGGATCACCCCCATCACGCAAATTTCGGTTTGGAGGGGGGCGGTGCGCCGTGGTTCCACCAGCCGTCGGAGCCGGTGAGGTTCACGCCGTCGAGGCGGGCGAGAGCCACAGCCAGGCCGAACTGGGCCAGCCCGTCGGGTATGGCGCCCCCAGCCAGATCCGACCTCACCTGTCCGACCAACCGCCACTCGATCGTGTCGGACTCGTTCTCCTCGGTGGGTTCACCCACCTGCTCGGCCTCCGTGGCCAGGAACAGATGGAAGCGCTGGTCACTCCAACCGCTCGAGGGGTGGAAGGTGGCCAGGTGGCTGAGCGGTCCAGGCCGCCAACCCGTCTCCTCCTCGACCTCGCGGGCCGCACCAACCGCGGGGGCCTCGTCGGCTTCGACCATCCCGCCCGGCAGCTCCCACCCCCATCGGTCGCTGATGAAGCGGTGGCGATAGAGCATCAGGATCCGATCACCATCGAGCACAACCGTTGCCGCACCGTCGCGGGGCGATACCACGACCTCATGCTCCAAGCAGCGCCCGTTCGGCAGCTCGATATCCACCAGGTACAGTTCCAGCCAATGGCTGCGGTGCACCTCGCGGCGTTCTCCCTCACTCCATCTCATGTCGAACACCGCACGGGGATGAGGCTACGCACCCCAGAAACACATCTCCAGACCAATCCAAGAAATGGGCCAAACGGCCCCGGAAACAACGGCCCGGACGATCTACTCTTATTGGACAAGCGACACGTCGGCCGGCCACAGATCAGGCTTGGCCGCAGGGAACGCTGAGAACCGCTGAATCAGGCGAATTCAGGCGAACGAACAGCGCAAACTGTGTCGCGAAGGAACCAGAGGAGGCGTGCATGAAGGTGGGAATCCTGGCCGGTGGCTACGGGAGTCGTCTCGCAGAAGAGACCGACATCCGACCCAAGCCCATGGTCGAAATCGGTGGAATGCCAATCTTGTGGCACATCATGAAATACTATGCCGAGTTCGGTCACGATGACTTCGCGATCGCCCTGGGCTACAGGGGCGAATACATCAAGCGATGGTGGCTCGACCGGCTCGAGATGGGCGACGACATCTCGATCGACATGCGCACCCGGGAGGTAATCAGGCACCACACCGACTCCGATTGTTGGCGGGTGCGCCTGGTCGAGACCGGCGAGAGCACCAACACCGGCGGGCGCATCAAGCGCCTCATCCCCCACCTGGCCGATGACGGGACCTTCCTGCTCACCTGGGGAGACGGGGTCTCCACCGTGGACCTCGACGAGCTGGTCGACTTCCACAAGCACCACGGCAAGATCATCACCATGACCGCGGTGCACCCGCCGTCACGGTTCGGCCATCTCGACATCGAGGGCGACTACATCCACACCTTCACCGAAAAGCCCCAGATGGCCGAAGGCTGGATCAACGGCGCCTTCTTCGTCTGCGAGCCCGAGCTCTTCGATTTCATCGAGGGCGACGACACCCAATTCGAGCACGAGCCACTCACCACACTGGCCGAGAAGGGCGAGCTCGTCGCCTACCGGCACGACGGTTTCTGGCAGTGCATGGACACCCTCCGGGACAAGCGGTACCTGGAAAACCTTTGGCAAGACGGCGAAGCCCCCTGGAGAACCTGGTGAAGATCGCGATTACTGGCCATGCCGGCTATCTCGGCCCGGCCCTCATCAATGAGCTCGGGACCGCCGGTCACGAGCTCACCGGATTCGACTCCGGCCTCTATGCCGACTGCATCCTGGGCGACGAACAGCCGCCCGCGATCGACGAGGTCACCATTGACATCCGTGACCTCACCCCCGCCCACCTGGCGGGCTTCGACGCGGTCATCCACTACGCCGGACTGTCCAACGACCCCCTCGGCGACCTCCGACCCGGGGTCACCGAACAGATCAACGGCGACGGCACCCTGATCGTTGCCCGCGCCGCTCGCGAAGCCGGCGTACACCGCTTCATCCAGTCGTCGTCGTGCAGCCTCTACGGCGCCCACGGTGATGCTCCCATCGACGAGAGCGCCGAATGGCTCCCCGTCACCCCGTACGGGAAGTCGAAGGTCGAGGCCGAGATCGGTCTTCGGGAAATGGCCGACGACTCCTTCACCCCCGTGTACCTGCGCAACGCGACCGCCTACGGCTGGTCGCCCCGGCTCCGGGGCGATCTCGTGGTGAACAACCTCACCGGCTACGCCATGACGACCGGCGAGGTCTTCATGAAGAGCGACGGGACTCCGTGGCGGCCCCTGGTCCACACCGAAGACATCGCCCAGGCCATGCGGCTGGCGGTCGAAGCCCCCCAAGAGCTCGTGCACAACGAGGCGTTCAATGTGGGCGCCTCCTCCGAGAACTACCAGATCCGCGAAGTCGCCAAGATCATCGAGGAGGTCGTCGAAGGTTCGGTCATCGCCCTCTCCGAGTCAGCCGGGCCCGACCTCCGCAACTACCGGGTCAACTGCGACAAGCTCGCCGAGCGTCTGGGCTTCGAGGCCCGGTGGACGGTTCGGGCCGGAGCCGAGCAACTGGCGGCCAAGTTCCGCGAGATCGGTCTCACCAAGGAACAGCTCGAGGGATCGAGCTACCAGCGGGTGGCGCGCATCAAGGAGCTGCTGGCTGACGGTCGGCTCGACGAGGACCTCCGCTTCGGGGCGAAAGCAGCCTGATCTGATGAGCGCAATCGAACGCTGCCGGGTCACCGGGTCGACCGATCTTCAGCCCTTCCTGGACCTGGGCGATACGCCGCTGGCCGACGCTCTGGTGGACCCCGACAATCGGCCCGAGAACGAGGCCCACTTTCCTCTCGAACTGTGCTTCTGCCCAGAGTCCAAGCTGGTCCAGATCACCCACGACGTCGACCCCGAAGTCATGTTCGTCGACAACTACCTGTACTTCTCGTCGTTCTCCGACCAGGTGGCCCAACACACCCGGGCCCATGCCGAGCAACTGGTCGAGTCGCGCGGCCTCGGGCCCGACAGTCTCGTGGTCGAACTGGCCTCCAACGACGGCTACCTCCTACGCCACTTCGTCGAGTTGGGCATCCCGGTGCTGGGCATCGACCCGGCCCCCGACCAGGCCGCAGCCGCCCGCGAGAAGGGTGTGCCCACGCTGGAGGAGTTCTTCGGGGTCGAACTGGCCGAGCGGCTGGTGGCCGAAGGCAAGCAGGCCGACGTCATCATCGCCAACAACGTGATGGCTCACATCCCCGACCCCAACGACTTCGTGGGGGGCATGAAGACCCTCCTCGCCGATGACGGCGTGATCACAGTCGAGAACCCGTACGTGAAGACCCTGATCGACCACTGCGAGTTCGACACCATCTACCACGAGCACTACTTCTACTGGTCCTGCCAATCCGTCGACGTGCTGACCCGTCGCAACAGCCTGGTCCTCAACGACGTCCAGCATTTCCCTGAGCTCCACGGCGGGACCCTGCGATGGTGGATCGGGCACCACGAAGACCGGTCCGACGCCGTGCTCTCGTACCTGGCCGACGAGAAGGCTGCGGGCCTGGACACCTTCGAGTACTACGCCGACTTCGGTCGACGGGTAGACGGGGTGCGGGCCGAGCTGAAGCGGCTATTGAGCGAGCTTCGAGCCGAAGGGGCCCGAATCGTCGGCTATGGAGCGGCCGCCAAGGGTGCCACCCTCCTGAACGCCACCGGCATCGGAACCGATCTCGTCGAGTACGTGGTGGACCGGAACCCGCACAAGCAGGGCCTACTGATGCCCGGCACCCGTCAGCCCATCAAGGATCCGTCGTTCCTCGTCGAGGACCGCCCCGACTATGTGCTGCTCCTGGCCTGGAACTTCGAGAAGGAGATTCTGGACCAGCAGTCCGACTATCGCGAGCAGGGCGGCCGGTTCATCCGACCGGTCCCGTGGCCGGAGGTCGTGGCATGAGCTGTCCCGCCTGCCTGAGCGCCAATACCGAGATCATCCACGAGGCCACCGGCCTGCCCACCAACAGCTGCCTGCTGGTCGACGATATCGACATCGCCCTGTCCTACCCCTGGGGCGAGATGGCCCTGAGCGTGTGCCTCGATTGCGGTTTCGTCTACAACGGGGCCTGGGACGGAAGCTCCCAATACGACTCATCGTACGAAGAGACCCAGACCCACTCAGCCACCTTCCGGGCGTTCGCCACCGATCTGGCCCAGGACTGGGTCGACCGCTTCGACCTCGCCGGCAAATCGGTGCTCGAGATCGGCTGCGGTTCAGCCGGCGAGTTCCTCCAGATGATGGTCGACGCCGGCGCCGGACGGGTCACGGGCATCGACCCGGCCCTCAAGATCGATCGCATCGATCGCCCCGACGCCAGCCAGTTCGAATGGCTGGCCCGCCCCTACGACGCCGGCTACGGATCCATCGAGCACGACGCCGTGGTCTGTCGCCACACCCTCGAGCACATCGGACCGGTCCACGAGTTCATGACCGAGGTGCGCAGGGGTATCGGCAACCGCACCGACGTGGCCGTGCTATTCGAGCTGCCCGACGTGGCCCGTGTCCTCCAGGACGCGGCCTTCGAGGACGTGTACTTCGAGCACTGCTCGTACTTCTCGGCCGGCTCTCTCGCCCGCCTCTTCCGCCGCACCGGCTTCCGGGTGACCGGGCTCCGACGGGCCTACGACGACCAGTATCTACTGATCGAGGCCTACCCGGCCGAGCTCGGCGCGGTCACCGGCCCCACCCTCGACCTCGAGGCCGACCTCGACGCCACCATCATCGACTCACGCCGCTACCAGCAACGACTCGACGACGTGAGCGCCCACTGGGCGGCCCGCCTGGGCGAGGTCACGGCCCGGGGTGGCAAGAACGTGATCTGGGGTGGCGGATCGAAAGCGGTCGCCTTCCTCACGACGCTGGGCTTGGCCGGCGAGGTCAGCGCGGCCGTCGACATCAACCCGGTCAAACAAGGTCGGTACCTGGCGGGCACCGGCCATCGGGTCATCGCCCCGAAGGAACTGGTCGACCTCGAACCCGATCTGGTGGTCGCCATGAACAGCATCTACGTCCCCGAAATTCGCGCCGACCTCGATCGCCTCGGAGTGGGCGCCGAGCTGGAAGGTCTGTGACATGAGTTCGCTCGTGAGCTTCGGCATGCCTGTCCACAACGGCGGCGACTACCTGGAACTGGCGGTCCGGTCGATCCTGGGCCAGACCTACGAGAACCTCGAGATCCATATCGCCGACAACGCCTCGACCGACAACACCGAGGAGATCTGTCGCGTTCTGGCCGCCGAGGATTCGCGCATCAGCTATGCCCGCCAGGAGCGCAACCTGGGCGCGGCAGCCAACTACAACTCGACCGTCGACCGGTCGGGTGGTGAGTACTTCAAATGGGCGGCCCACGACGACATCATCGAACCCACCTTCGTCGAGCGCTGTGTCGAGGTCCTCGATTCCGAACCTGATGTCGTCCACGCCTATACCGGGATCCGATACATCGACGCCGATGGAGCAACCATCCGCGACAGCCGTTTGGGGCTGCACTCGCTCGAGGCCGACCCGGTCGCCCGGGTCCGAACCCTCTACCAACAGGAACGTACCGACCTCGATGTGTTCTGGTCGGTGTTCGGGGTGTTCCGACGCTCGGCGTTCGATCAAACACTCCGCCACGGCGACTACAACGGCGCCGATCAGGTCCTGCTGGCCGAGCTGGCCATGCTCGGCCGGACTCACCAGGTGGCCGAATACCTCTTCCTACGCCGGGATCACGACAAGGCCTCGATGACCGCCCACGTGTCACCCCAGGAACGGAAGATCTGGTTCGACGCCGACGCCGAACTGAGCCTGCTCTTCCCACTGTGGAGGCTCTACGGCGAGCACCTGTCGAGCTGCCGGCGCCTCGGAGGAAGCTGGCCAACCCGGCTCCGGCTCATGGCCGCCGCCCATCAGCTCTTCGTCACCGATCGGTGGCGGGCCCTGGCCGGAGAGATCCGTTCGGTTCCGGCTCAGCGGGCCGAGGTTCGGCGCCTCGAGCAGGAACGGGACACGGGGCGGTCCACCCCAACCCCGGTCTGAGCTCAATCGGCTACCGCCCGCGGCCCAGCGCAGTGCTGATGACCTCCCGAAGTTGTGGACGTGCGATCAGTCCCAAGCTCAGGATGTAGTAGGCGCCGCCCACGGCCCCTCCTGCAAGGAGACCCGTGACCGTAGAGAACTGAGTGCTGACTGCCCACGCCAGGGGGCTGACGCTGACCGCGACGACCACGATGGGCAACAACTCAGTGCCGGCCCTGCGACCCGAGAGGCCGAGTCTTCTCAGGAGCATGACCATCACGGGAGCCGCCACCACCAGGGCAGTGAACACTTGCGCCACCGCCGCGCCCCGGAGGCCATCGATCTCTACGGCGACCAGAATCGCGGGGAGCAGCACGGCGAGCCACACCGCGTTCAGGCGCAGAACCGATCCGGTTCGATGGGCGGCAGTGAGCACGTCGGAGCCGACAGTGAGAAGTACACGCATGGCGCCCAGCACGCACAGGATCCGCACGATCACCACCGCGCCCAGCCATTCCTCACCGTAGAGGAGCAGCACCAGTGGCTCAGCGAGCCCAGCCAGCAGAGCCGCGGCGGGGGCCAGGGCGATGGTGAGGACCACGAGGGTGCGCCGGAGGGCCTCGTCGAGACGGCGCGGTTCGTCGACCACCGGAGCGAACGCGGCCACCCCCACCCGGCCCACGACCTCGCCGGCCACGCTCACCGCCCAACTCGCGGTATTGAAACCCCGCTGGTACAGACCCGTCGGGCCGGGACCGAGACGGGAACCGATCACCACATAGTCGAGGTTGATGATGCCCTCCTGGACGGCCTGCGAGCTGGCCTGGCGACTACCGAAGGCCCAGAGCTCGGGAAGGACCGTCGGGTCGAAGTGGGGGCGGGGCAGAAACCGGGAGGCGCGCAACATGGCCAGCGAGGCGACGACATTGCCGACCAGGTGGGAGATCACCAGGATCCACACCCCGGCATCGAGGGCCACCAGGGCCAGGGCGGCGGCGATCTGACAGACGATCCCGGCCACCTCGGCTCGGGCCAGCTCCGAGTGTCGAAGCTCGCGACGCAGCTTGGCGTTGGCCGGAGTGGCCAAGGCGTCGAGCACCAACACGGCGGTAAGGGCCCGCAGAGGAGCCGCCTGGCCGTCGAGCCCGACCGCCGATGTGAGCGGCCCGGAAACAAGAAGGAGCAGTCCGGTCAGAACGCCGCTGACAATGAGAACCATGGCCAGCGCCGTCGGGGCCGTTTCCGCCAGGGGCCGACGCGAGGCAATGAGGGCGGGGACGGTACCGAGATCATTGATCGCCAGCGTGAACATGATGATCGACAACGACACGACGTAGACGCCGAACGGCTCGGGGCCGAGAACCCGGGCCAGGAACACCCCAAGGGCAAAGGACCCCACCCGCAACACCAACTGGCCCGCGAGCGCGGCCCGCGCCGATCGGACGACGTTTGCACCATGGGTGATTCCCCCGGGATCGGGATTCTCGGGATCGCTCATTAAGTTCTCCGACGACCGGGCGGGAAGGGACGTGGCTGGGGCAAACTCGGCGCGGCCGAACAATACAGGGAGCGACCATGATCCAGGGAACCAGCGTGGAGAGCATCGAGGCCCTGCGCTGCGATGCCGGGTGGCGGAACTACCATTACCTGAAGCTGACCACGGCCGACGGGGTGGTCGGCTGGGCCGAGTTCGACGAGGGCTTCGGTTCGCCCGGCGTCTCGTATGTCATCGAGTCACTGGCCGGCATGGTGATCGGCCGGTCGGCCATGAACCATGAGCAGATCTATCAGCGCCTTTTCGCCCGCACCCGGCCCGGATCGGGTGGTGTGGTCGGCCAGGCAATCGGGGCCATCGAGAACGCCCTGCTTGACGCCAAGGCCCGCACCCTGGGTGTGCCCTGCTACGAACTGCTGGGCGGCCAGATACGCGACCGCATCCGGGTCTACTGGTCCCACTGCGGGACGTGGCGGGTCAACCTGCCCCAGCACTACGGCGACCCCATCACCGACCTGGGCGGCATCAGGGAGTTGGGTGCCGAGGTGCGCGAGGCCGGATTCACCGCCCTCAAGACCAACATCTTCCGCGACCACGACGGCCGGCTACGCGGCTGGATTCCCGGCTTCGGAACCCCGTTCGAACCCGGCCTCAACGTCGAGAAGCAGACGATCCGCGATCTGCGAGCCGTGCTCGAGTCCTTCATCGAGGGCGCCGGGCCCGACATCGACATCTTGCTCGACCTCAACTTCAACGCCCGCACCGAGGGCAACCTCCGCATCATCCGGGCCCTGGCCGACCTCGACCTGTTCTGGGTGGAGATCGACACCGATTCGCCCGACGGGCTGGCCCTGGTTCGACAGGAGAGTGGCTGCCCGATCAGTGGTGGCGAAACCCTGTTCGGCAATCGCCAGCTCCTCCCCTACCTCCAGGCCGGTGCGCTCGACGTGCCCATCATCGACGGCATCTGGAACGGGTTCTGGCAGTCCATGAAGATGGCTGCCGCCGCCGAGGGGTTCCAGGCCAGCGTGGCGCCCCACAACTTCTACGGGCATTTGTGCACGATGATGAACGCCCATTTCGCGGCGGCGGTGCCGAACCTACGGATCATGGAGACCGACATCGACCGCCTGCCCTGGGACGACGACCTGGTCACCAACGCTCCCGTGTTCGAGGACGGCCACCTGATCCTGGGCGAAGAGCCGGGCTGGGGCACCCAACCCATCGAGGAGGCCCTGGCCGCCCACCCACCCCAGAACGGCACCGGCCTCCTCAGTGCCCGCCGCCACGATTAGGGGTCAGACCCCTAATCGCCTGCCAAGTGCTGATAACCGCTGGCAAACCGCGCAATTT
>JAAEMS010000224.1 GCA_024225275.1 Actinomycetes bacterium | reverse complement strand
CCGTCTCCCGAATCGTTCTCCCAACTCTTCACCCGATCAACGATCGAAGCCGGTCTACCCCGCATCAGATTCCACGACCTACGACACACTCACGCATCGCTCCTCGTCGCAGCGGGTGTGCCGATCAAAGTCGTCGCCGAACGCCTCGGCCACGCTCACCCCGGCTTCACGATGCACACCTACCAGCACCTACTCCCAGGCATGGGCGCCACCGCCGCCAACCGGTTCGCGCACCTCATCCACGACAGCCGGTAGATCTATCCACCGACTCGAACCCCGCCAACACGAGCGATCGCGGCCGCCGCCGGTAGACACCCCGGTAGACGGTCGCCTCGGCCTGACAACGCAAGAGGCCCGGAAACGCAGTGTTTCCGGGCCTTCTGAGTGGTGGCGGGGGCAGGAGTTGAACCTGCGACCTTCGGATTATGAGCGACGAGCAACCCCCCGGCAGGCCCGGAATCATGCGGGCTTTGTTGATCTACCAGGGCAAACGTGAGTCTGACCGTCACTTCTGGTCCCGGTTGTTCCCACCTGTTCACGGCTGTCCCGCGTCATCTGTGCGCCATCGTCCTGCTCGGCGGATCGGCGAATCACGGGGATCCAAGCTGTTGTCGTATTGCGGCGACGGCCCGTGGTCGCCCGACCGCGCGAAGGCGTTCGAGGAGTCCTGACAGATAGGGCTTCGAATGTCATCTCTGGACGAGTCAGTGCACGCGCCTGATCCTTCACGATGCTCACGACTCGCGCCGGAGCTAACTCAAGAACATTGGTGACGAACTCGTCGGGGCTTCGCGCTTCGATGTTGAGCGGCTCCAGATCGGCGTCGGGGAAGTGCCGCAGGTTGGCGGTCACAATCACTTGGGCGTTGCACGCGATCGCAGCGGCGAGGACGTGGCGATCATCTGGGTCTGGCAGGTCAAGGCTCGCGATGAGTGGCTGATAACCAGCCACAGTCACGTCGGCGATGGCATCGTTCATGAGCTGACGCGTACGAGCCAACTTGTCCTCGAGCTTGGGCTGGTCTCGGACGATGGCTGCGAACGTCTCATCGAGGATCTGCTCGGTCCACTTCGCTTGGAATAGCCCGGACTGGCCGAGCCTCACCAACAGGTCACGCAGTGAACCTGGGTAGAGGACGTTGGCGTCGTACAGCGCGACGAACGCCATGGCTGTTAGTAGTTGAGTGCGATGTTTCGGGCTTCGCGGGTGAGCTCGTCAGCAATATCTCGCCGCATCGCTTCATCGCGGCGCTTGTACTCAATCAGATCGACTAACAGCACCTTGCGTCGGTTCCCCACCCGCCGGTACGGGATTTCTCGCTCGTCGAGCAGCTTCACCAAGTAGGGGCGACTGACGTTCAAGATGTCCGCCGCCTGTTGGGTCGTCAGTTCAGCATGGACGGGTGCGACCGTCACTGCGTTTCCGTTCGCCAGCTCGGCAAGAACGTCGACGAAGAACCCAAACGCCACGGACGGGACCACAATCTGAGTCACCCCGTCGGGGTCCTCGCTCACCAGCTGAACATGCGTCGTCGGCGTGGGATGAGCGCGGAGAAACTCGGTCAGCTGCTCGACGGCATCGGCAGCCTGCTCGGCCCCTTGCTCGTCCAGCAGCTCAAGTTCCCTCACTGATCCTCGTGCCATGGCGCACGCACCTCCTCGTGTCTCGCTGGTTCCTTATCGGGTATCGTACCCTCGAACCAAGGTTTTCGCAATATTCGAAACGACCGAATCTCTGGAGTTATTCGCAACATTCGAATGCCACCGTTGTAATATGTCGTCAAGCCGAACGATAGGTGACCACCAGTGCACTGTTGCGTTGACGGATCGGGGTCCCACCAGTGAGGGTGATCGGGTGAACCACCACTCCCCCGCCGAGTCCGAGTCGTTTGCCGGCTACCGGTTTCCTCCCGAGGTGATCTTGTTGGCCGTGCGCTGGTACCTCCGCTACGGACTCTCATACCGAGATGTGGAAGAACTACTCGCCGAACGAGGCGTCGACGTCGATCACGTCACCGTCTACCGGTGGGTGCAGCACTTCACCCCGCTACTGATCGACGCCGCCCGCCCGTGTCGTCATGTGGTGGGTGACCGCTGGTTCGTGGACGAGACCTTCGTCAGAGTCGCCGGGGTCTGGCGCTACGTGTACCGGGCTGTCGACCAGTACGGCCGGGTCATCGACGTCTATGTGTCGAAACGACCCAACATCGCTGCCGCCACACACTTCTTCGAGACCGCGTTGACCGGCCACGGGCGACCCACCGAGGTCACCACCGATCTGGCCGCACCCTTGCTGCGCGTTGTCGATGAGCTGATTCCAGAAGCCGCCCACGACACCGAGCAGTACGCGAACAACAGGATCGAGTGGGACCACGGCCGACTCGAGGCGAGGCTGAAACCAATGCGCGGTCTGAGCACCGATCGGACCGCGTCGGTGGTGATCCGCGGTCACGCGTTCGTCCAGAACCTTCGACGCGGGCACTACGAACTCGGCGCGGAAGCCGACCGCGACTGTCTGCGCCTGGCGGCCGCTTTCGATGAGCTCGCCGCGGTGATCTGACCGAACCCCGACACCAAGCCGGCCGACCCGCGCCCACCGATCGATCAACGCAACGGTGCCCCTGAAGTTCGGGGTACCTGAGTGCCACCGAACCCTCGATCCGGCCCGCTGAGCGGCTCCTAGCCGTTCCGAAATGGCTGGATCAGGGCTCGACTCGTCGTCAGGCGGCAACCGTGACGGCGGGCGGGTGAATCACGCGCTGTCGCTGGATCAGGGGCAGCGCTACTAGAAGGGGCGGGAGGGTCCGGTGTCGAGGGTGGCGGGTTGCCGACCTGTTGGCCATCGTCGCTGTGAAGGGTGGCGGACGGATCAGAGCACAGCCCCGGGATCGTCAGCCCGCTCCCAGACGTCCCGCTGCGTCGGTGTGACCGGCGCCGAGTCCGCCTGATCGGTTCTTGCTAGCGTTGTCGGCATGCAACGACATGGCGGGCTTCTGGCTGTATTGATCGTTCTCTCTGGCACGTTTGTGGATGCTGGCCCGGCCGCGGCGGCCGGGCCGACATGTCCTGAGATCGGCCACATGGTCTTCCCCGGCGATGCCGAGTGGCACCCGGACCGCGACCCAGACGGAGACCTTGTGGGCTGTGAGTCGTTCCCTGACACGTCTCGGCCCAGCGGGTACACCAGCATTACCGGTACCGGCGCCGGGTACTGGATGACCGACGAGCTGGGCCGCGTCTATGACTTCGGTGACGCCGACCACCAGGGTGAACCTCTCACCATGCTCGGATGCGACGCCAGCTCGCCTACTGCCCGCGCTGTCAAAGTCGTGGCCGATCCCACCGACTCCACCGGTGGGTCGTACTGGGTGCTGGACACCAGCGGAAAGGTCCACAGCTACGGAACACTGCTGTTCGGTGATCTCTGCGACCAGACCCTGTTGCCAGGCGAAGTCCCATCGACGATGGCGCCGGCCCCAGACGCCGGCGGCTACTGGATCTTCACCAATCTGGGAAGAGCCTTCGCGTTCGGCGGAGTGGGGCACTTCGATGACATGACCGGCGTCGTGCTCAACGGCCCAGTCGTTGACTCGGTGGCCACCCCCTCGGGCCTGGGCTACTACATGGTCGGCTCCGACGGCGGCGTGTTCGCGTTCGGTGACGCACAGTTCCACGGGTCCATGGGCGGGCTCACCCTCAACCGGCCCGTGAACGGTCTCGTCCCAGACCCCGACGGGACCGGGTACTGGCTCGTAGCCTCCGACGGAGGCGTGTTCGCATACGAAGCCGACTTCGCAGGGTCAATGGGCGCCGCCACCCTCAACCGGCCCGTTGTCGGCATGGTCGCCTACGGAAACGGCTATCTCATGGTCGGATCTGACGGCGGGATCTTCGCGTTCTCGGACCGGGAGTTCGTAGGATCGCTAGGCGACCAGACCATCCCCCGAGCCATCACTTCGGCCGCCGCCCTCCCAACCGCCTGACCTGACCACCGTCGGGCTCGGTTTGGCCGGCCCGCTCTCGCCTGCTCCGGTGTCGAGGCGCCCAGGACCTCGGCCGGTAGGTGTCGGCTTGGGGCTCCATCGGTCCCGGTAGAGGAGTCGGCCGACGGTTCGAAGCGCGACCACTGACGGAGGCGGTGGGTCGAGATGTCCGGGCCGACTGGCGGCATTCAAGGATGAGTTCGGGTCAGGGCCTGTTGGCGCCCGGCCGGGTGAGGAGGCGGAGGCGTTCGAGGGCTTCGACGTGGTCGATGCGGGTGCTGGTGGGTGCGGGTTTGATGATGTGGGCGAGGTCGGCGCCGATCTGGCCGGCGGGGTGGGGTTGGGCTTGTTTGAGTTTGTGCACGCAGCGGGCGAGCTGGGCCAGTGTCCCGGAGCCGCCGTCGATCATCTGGTCGTAGTAGGTGAGCAGGTCGGTGACTGCTTCGCGTAGCTGGGGCGTGATCTCGGAGTCCATGCCCTCCAAGGAGCGGACCCGAAGCCCAAGACGCGGCCACAAACCTCAGTTTGAGCCCGGGGAGGATCGCGTTGACCCGCACCCCGTGGCCGGCGTTGGTAGCGGCCAGGTTCTCGGTGAGCCCGAGTACCGCCACCTTCGTGGTCTTGTACGCGACCAGGGGATAGGCCAGACGGGCGGCCATCGACGAGATGTTCACCACCGACCCGGACCCCTGCTCCCGCATGACCGGGACGGCATGGCGGGCCGCCATCCACATGCCCTTGAGGTTGATTTGCCAGAGCCGGTCGAAGGTGTCGGGATCGAGGTCGAGAGCGTCGGCGTCACCCCCGGCAATACTCACGCCGACATTGTTGTGGAGGATGTCGAGCCGACCGTGCTCGCTGACAATCTCAGTGACGGCGGCTCGGTGTTGGTCGTCGTCGGTGACCTCGATGGCGACGGCGGATGCCTGTCCGCCTTCGTCGGTGATGAGGTCGGCAGTGTCCTGGGCCGAGTGGAGGTGGCGGTCAGCCACCACCACGCTGGCCCCTGCCCGGGCCACCAGCACCGCCGTGGCCCGGCCGTTGCCCATCGCCTCGCCTGGGGTCTGACCCCCACCCACGATCAGGGCGACCTTCCCGTCGAGACGATGGGCTACCGGGACGTCGATCTCGCTCATGCCCGGATGCCAGGTGGCCACAACCGGGCCGGCTCGATGCCCTCCCCCCAGTCAGGGCTGGCGCGCGTCCGAGGCCGTCGGGCCTCGATCCCGACTGAGAGGTGGTTCCCGTCGCGCTGACCGTTCAGCCGAGAGCGGCCGCCAGAGTCTTGAGACCAACGGCCTGCATGATCGGCGCGTCCGCTGAGTGAGCGAGTACGGCTAGGCCGTGGGCGACGGCCCAGCCTCGGGCTCGGGCCCACATGGCGTCGTCGATCGGCCTCGTCCGGGTGTGGGCGGCAGCCCTGAAGACGGCGCGGTCTTCCTCGTCGAACAGGGCCCAGGCCACCAGCAGGTCGGTGGCGGGGTCGCCGCCGGTGATGTCGCCCCAGTCGATCACCGCGGCCACTCCGTCGTCGTCGCCCACGATGTTCAGGGGGTGGAGGTCACCATGGATCCACAGGGGTGGCCCGTCCCAGGGCGGGGCCTCGAGGGCGGTCGTCCAGGCCCCGGTCACCTTGGCTGTGTCGATCACCCCGGCAAGTGAATCGATACGATCGGCCATGGCCTCGGCCCGGTCGGTGAGGGGAACGCCCCGGTAGGGGTTGACAGGAGCCTCGGCCGGCGCCGGTTGGTGGAGGGCGGCCAGGAACTCGCCGAGCTGGTCGGCCACTACTCTCGAGTTCGGGAGGGGGTCGGCTCCGATGACGGTGCCGTCGAACCAGGGCACGATCGTCCATGTCCACGGATAGTCGTCGGTCGCGTGCCCGACCCGAACCGGGACCGGGATCGGAACGGGAAGACGGGGGCCCAACCCGGGCAGCCAGCGGGCTTCGTGATCGACCAGTTTGGCGGCGACGGACCGGCGGGGTAGACGGACCACGAGGTCGTCGCCCAAGCGAAACATGACATTGTCCCAGCCGTTGGCCAGTTCGGTGATCTCGAGCTCGGCCAGGTCAGGATGCTGGCGCTGGAGCAGTGAGCTGACCATCGGCACCGAGACGTCGACCTCAGCTTCCGGCGTGTTCGATCCACCCATCGAACTAGGTTGCCAGCACCATCACCGAGTGCCACCGGAAGGGACCCAATGGCCCGACTGCCCTATCTCGAACGCGGCGACCTGCCCGAGGAGCACCAGTCGCTCCTCGATCGTGACATCAACCTCAACAAGCTCCTGGCCCACAGCCCCCATGGGGCCGAGTCGTTCTCACGGATGGGGGGCTGGATCAGGTTCAAGAGCCGGCTCGATCCCCGGCTGCGCGAGCTGGCCATCCTCCAGGTGGGCTGGCTTGCCCGGAGCCCGTACGAGTGGAGTCACCATGTGAAGCTGGGCCGCGAGTTCGGATGCAGCGACGATGACATCCGCGCCGTGGGTACTGAGACCGACGGTGGTGACAGCGGCCTTCCCGCCCTCGACCGGGCCGTGCTCAGGGCTGCCCGCGAGATGACCACCGACATCTCGATCAGCGATGTGACCTGGGCCGAGCTGGGCGAGGAGCTCGACGCCGAGCTCATCACCGACCTGACCTTGGTGATCGGCTTCTACAACATGGTGGTCCGCTATCTGGGCACGATGGAGATGGACGTCGAGGAGGACTACCAGCCCTACCTCGAGGAGCACCCCCTGCCTGGTTGACGGGGGATCATTCCTCGAGACGGCGCACCCTTGCTCGTTCGCCAGTGGAGCCGAAGGCCATGCCCACCATGCGGTGGAGGTTTCGGTTGTTGCGGAGTCGGCCCTGGATCCGGGGGCCCGCGGCAGTGAGGCCACCATCGACCGTCATGGCCTGGCCGGTGAAGAACTCACTGTCGTCACTGGCCAGGAACAGGGCGGCGCCGGCAATGTCGGCCCCCTCACCGCGGCGGGGCCAGGGCTGGGCCTCGTTGATGGTCTCATCGGCCGACTCGATGTCGCGCTCGTCGCCCCCGTGCATGAGCGGTGTGTAGATCACACCTGGGCAGATGGTGTTCACCCTGATCTGGTGAGGGGCGAGTTCGACAGCAGTGGTCTGGCTGAGGTTGACCACCGCGGCCTTGGCGGCCGAGTAGGCCTGGGGCCCCGCCCCGGCGCTGAGGCCGGCGATCGAGGCGGTATTGATGATCGAGCCACCTTCGTTCTGGTCGATCATCGTGCGAGCCGCGTACTTCGTGCCCAGGAACACGCTGGAGACCAGGATGGCGAAGGTCCGCTCCCAGTCGGCCAGCTCGATCTCGGTGATGGGCCCGAAGGCACCCCCGATGCCGGCGTTGTTGAACATCACATCGAGCCGCCCGAAGGCCTCGGACGCCATGCTGACCAGAGAGGCCACGTCTTCTTCGACCGAGACATCGGTACGCATGAAGCGCAGCTGGTCGCTGCCCACCTCGTCGACAAGGGCCTGACCGGCCTCGGCATTCAGGTCACCGACGACGACCGATGCCCCCTCGCCCAGGAAGCGCAACACGGTTGCCTTGCCCATACCGCTGGCTCCACCGGTGATGACCCCAACCTGCCCGTCGAGTCGTCCACTCATTTGTCCCCCTCAGTTCTGTCGTGAGGGGAAGTTACCTCGCCGGCTCAGCCCGAGGGTTGGAGGAGGTAGTTCACGCCGGCTTCGCCGTCGACGGTATTGATGGTGACCAGCCCAGCCCAACCATCCCAGCCCTCGAAGACCATCTGGGCGGCGAAGGCTCCGCCGGTCGAACCGGAGCTCTCGGTGGTGATGGTGGCCGAGCTGGGAACCGATCCCCGGATTTCGTTCCAGAACTCCTCAGGACCCTGGTCGACCTGGAAGCTGAGGTTGTAGGTTCGGCCCTCGCTGGTTTCGGCGATGATGCCGTAGAGGTTGGCGGCGTCGGTGGGAACCGTGAACACATCGGTGGGGAAGCCGTCGGGGATCTCGCCGCTCATGGTCGTGCTGCCGTCGTCGGTCTCGACGGTGACCGTGCCGTCCTCGTCGCTGTCGACGGATATGGTCTGCTCCCCGTCTTCGCCCTCACCCTCGATATTGATCGTGCCACCGTCCTCATCGACGTCGATGCTCACCGTGCCTTCCTCGGTCTCGACGGTGATGGACCCATCGTCGTCGATCTCGACATCGCCGTCGGTCTCGTTCTCGATGGCCTCCTCGAGAATGTTCTCGGCCACGTCCTCGCCGCTGCACGCGGCGGTGAGGAGAAGAAGGGGAGCGGTGGCCAGAAGACCCCGCCGCAGAATCAGGTTCAGAGCCATCACCGCGGACGGTACCACCGACAGTCTGGCGGCCGGTGTCAGCGCAGCTTCGACGCCGCGGTTTCGGCCATGGTCAGGCTGCGGCCGACGCGCTCCCGGAGGTTCTCGAGGTCGACCCCCTCGGTGCTCTTCTTGCCCTCCATGTAGCGGGCGTACACGCCGTGCACGATGGCGGCCGTCTTCCACCAGTTGAAGCTGACGTAGTAGTCGAGCTGGGACAGGTCGCGGCCGCTGCGTGCGGCGTACCGGGCCGCGAGATCGTCGCGGGTGGGGAAGCCAGCCACCGAGGTGGCGGCGTCGTCCCGGATGGGAGTCTCGTCGTCGGGCTCAGCCCACCCGTTGAGGGCGTAGGCCAGGTCGGCGAGGGGGTCGCCGAGGGTAGAGATCTCCCAGTCGACCACGGCCACGATCGTGGACTCGGCTCCGAACAGGCAGTTGTGAACGCCGTAGTCGCCGTGGACCACCCGGGCCGGCCCTTGCTCGGGGATGTTGTCGGCCAGAAACTCCTGGAGCTCATGGGCCAGGGGATCGTCGTATTGGGCGGGCCCGGCCGATGAGGTCCAGGACCGGTACCAGGTGCGCAACTGGCGACCGACGTAGTCCTCCTTCTTGCCCAGGTCACCAAGACCGATCTCGTCGGGATCGAGGGTGTGGAGGTCGGCCAGGACATCGATGAACGAGTGGCCCAGGGTGACCCTGCGCTCTTCGGGCACCCAGGCTTCGGTGTCGGCCGACTCATAGAGGGGTCGACCATCGACGAAACCCATCACGTAGAACCAGGCGCCGGTGACATCGGGGCTCTCACAGAACCCGAGGGCGGGCGCCACCGGCACGGGGGTGGGCCCAAGGGCCGAGATGATCGCCCATTCCCGGCTCATGTCGTGGGCCTTGGGGAGGAGCTCCCCCTGGGGCGGTCGCCGGACCACCGCCACCCGACCGGCAGTGTCCTCGATCTGGTAGGTGAGGTTGGAGTGGCCGCCCTCGAGACGTGTCCAGGTGAACGGCGGCGTGAGACCCTCGACGTTCTCGCTGATCCAGCCCTCGACCGCCCCTACCTCGTACCCCTCGGGCCCCGTACCCTCATCGTGGTCGCTCACTGCTCTGCCCTCCCGGCCAAAGTCCTCGCCGGAGGCTAGCCAACGGCGGGACGCGGTGAGACCAGGCGACCCCGCCCGAGCCCACCGGTGTGGTGCACTGAGGGGATGCGTAGATCCCCCCTAGGCCCTGTGTTGGCCCTGGCCGTGTTGGCGGCCGCGTGTTCCGGCTTGTCGAGTTCGCCCCCCGTGGCCAGCCCCACGACCTCCTCATCATCGGTGCCGGCCGCCGTCACCACGACCGTCACGCCTGACGAGGGGCCGGCCATCGATGCCGGCGACGATCCCCTTGCCGCCCTCGACCACCTGGTTCCCGAGTCGGGCGCCTGGTTGGGCAGCTCGGTCGATTTCCAGGACGGCAACGACGACATCGCCCTCCTTGGGGCCCGCGAAGAACAGATTGGGAGGGAGTTCGATCTGTTCCGTGACTACCGCCAGTGGGGGCAGGAGTTCCCCGACCCGGCCCATGTCGAGCTGGCGGCCCAGGGGCGGATCGTCATGTACTCGTGGAAGCCCAACCGACCGTGGGCCGAGATCGCCGCCGGTGGGGAGGACGCCGAGATCCGAGCCACCGCGGCCCGGTTCTTGGAGTTCGGCGGCCACACCATGCTCGCTTTCCACCACGAGCCCGAGGACGAGGTCGGCGGCCGGTTCGGATCTGCGGCCGATTTCGCCGCCGCCTTCCGTCACATCCACGAGGTGTTCCAAGAGGAGGGGGCCGGCGACGTGGTGTTCGTTTGGGCCCTCATCGGCTACGAGCGTTGGTTCCCGCTCTACGACGAGCTGTATCCCGGCGATGACGTGGTCGACTGGATCGCCTGGGACCCCTACAACTGGGCGGCCTGCCGGCCCCTGGTCGCGTGGGAAACCCTCGAGGAGGCGTCGGCCCCGTTCTATGAGCTCGCCGCCGCCACCTGGCCCGACAAGCCCCTGATGGTGGGCGAGTTCGGAACCTCTGAGGACCCCGGCGATCCTGACGCCAAGGCCACGTGGTTCCGCCACTTCGCGGCCATGGCCGAAGCAGAACGCCCCGCCGTGAAGGCCTGGGTCTACTTCGACCTCGGCCACCCCGCGGTGGAGTGCCACTGGCGCCTCGATTCATCGCCGGAGTCACTGGCCGGGTTCGCGGAGGCGGCGGCCATTCCGTGGCTCGACCCGTTGGGGGGCTAGGCGTCTGGGGCGGTGGCTCTCACGATGGCCCCGTGCAGGCCGGGGCTGGTGTCGTGGGTGAACTCGATCGACGGGCCGTCGAGGCCCACCTCACCCAGTAGGGCCAGGTACTCGTCGTACTGAAGGCCACCCGCTCCACAGTCGGCCCACTCCGTGCCGTCGGTGGGGGATTGGTAACCGTTGTCGGCCACCACGTCGGAGATGGCGACCCGGCCGCCCGGTCGGAGCACGCGGGCGATCTCGGTCAGAACGGGTCGCTTGTCGGGGGCGAGGTTGATCACACAGTTCGAGATGACCACATCGATCGAGTTGTCGGGAAGGGGAAGATCCTCGATCATCCCCTGCCGGAACTCCACATTGGTGACCCCGGCTTCTTCCGCGTGGGTCTGGGCCAGTTCGACCATCTCATCGAGGAAGTCGACCCCGTAGGCCTTGCCCGTCGGGCCCACCCGCTTGGCCGAGAGGATCACATCGAGGCCGCCACCGGATCCCAGGTCGAGGACGGTCTCGCCCTCGGCCAGGTCGGCCAGGGCGTACGGGTTCCCACAGCCCATCGAGAGGTTGGCGGCCCCGTCGGTGGCCCCGCCGAGGGTCTCTGCCTCGTAGCGAGCGGATCCCCACCGGTCGTCCTTCGACGGTGCGTCGGGCCGGGTCTCGGCCGCCTTCCGGTAGTAGTCGCGGATCTCGTCGTGCAGTCTCTCGGTGCTCATGAGGCTCTCTCCAGGGAGTCGGTGAAGTCGGTGGGAATCCGGCCCATGACGAGCTCGGCCGCCGATGGGAAGCAGTCGAGGCAGGCCGTGTTGACCCGCCAGAAGCTGGCGGTGCCGACGTGGTCGACCAGGACGAAGCGGACGTCGGCCAGCTTGGCCAGATGATGGGACACCGTGGACTGACCGACGTCGAGGCGATCGGTGATCTCACCGACGGTCAGGGGTTCGGAGGTGGTGGCCAGGGCGTGGAGGATGAGGACGCGGGTGGGGTCACCCAGGGCGGCGAACCAGCTGGCCCACTCGGCGGCCTGGGCTCGACCGAGGTTGTTCTGGGTATTCTTCATCGATCATCGACGATAGTCGATGAAAAGGGGCTGAGTGCAAGTGGCCACCTATCTGATCTGCTCCCCTACTCGACCACGAAGCGCCAAGCGCCGTTCTCGGCGGTGAGGGTGCCGGCACCACGGCCGGCGAAGTGGGTACCGATCACCAGGGCGCGGTCGGTCTCCCACTGGGCGAAGGCCCGCTTGCGGGTGTCGGAGCTGGCGTTGGGGTCGACGTCGGCGCTGGACGCCAGGCGAGGATGGGCGAACTGGACGGGGTGATGGACCATGTCGCCGGTGATCACCGCCCGCTGGCCACCCGACGAGATACACACGCTGTGGTGCCCCGGTGTGTGCCCGGCCGTGGGCTCGAGCCACACCTCATCGGTGAGGCGATGGTCGGACTCCACCAGATCGAAGAGCTCAGCGTCGATGATCGGCGCGATCGAGTCTGACATCACGTCACCGAATCGCTCGGTCTCGTCCTCAGCCTTCCAGTACTCGTACTCGGTGCGGCCGAACAGATAGAGGGCGTTGGGGAAGGTCGGTACCCACCGGCCATCCACCAGAATCGTGTTCCACCCAACATGGTCTACGTGGAGGTGGGTACACACCACCTGATCAATGGTCTCCCGTCCGAAACCGGCACCCTCGAGCTCGTCGAGAAAGGGGGTGGCGAACTTGTCGAACAGGGGAGTGGGCCGATCCTTGTCGTTGCCCACGCAGGTGTCGACGATGATTCGCCGGCCCTGCGACTCGACCACCAGGGCCTGGATGCGGAGGATGAGCTTGCCGTTGTCGGCCACGAAGTCGGGGCGCAGCCACTCGAGTGGTTCGTGAATCTCGGGGGTAACGGTCGGGAGTAGCCACTCCCAGTTCCACTCCTGCTCGACCTCGATGATGCTGGTGATCCTCACGTCGCCGATCGACCAGCGGGGGCCAACGCCTGTCGTGTCCGAGTCGCGTGTCACGGAGTCATCCTGCCCGATTGCTGCGAGGCTGTGCTGGTGAAGACCTCCGCGCCGGCTGGCGTCGATCACCTGCTGACGCGCGATTTCATCCTCGTGACCATCTCGGGCTTCTTCGCAGTGGCCGGGTTCGCCAGCACCCTGCCCCTCGTCCCCCGCTATGTCGAGGGTGAGCTTGGAGGAGGCAAGATCGCCGTTGGTGTAGCGGTGGGCATCTTCTCGGTGACCGCCGTCTTCGCCCGACCGTTCATCGGGAAGCTGGGAGACGAACGGGGCCGCCGGTTCATCATCGTGCTGGGCACCTCGATCACCGCGGTCATTGTCGCGGCCCATGCCCTCGCCACCAGCCTCCCGCTCATGTACGCCATCCGTCTGGCCATGGGCTTCACCCAGGGCGCCTTCTTCGTCGGGACGGCAACGCTGGTCAATGACCTCGCCCCGCCCGAACGACGAGGTGAGGCCACCAACTACTTCTCGGTGGCCGTATACGGGGGCATGGCCTTCGGCCCCTTGCTGGGCGAGGTCGTTCAGCAGAGCCATGGCTTCGGGTGGGCGTTCGTGGCCGGCGGCGCCTCCCTGGCTGTGGCAGCGGCGATGGCCACTCGCCTGCCGGCCCGGGTGCCCCGACCCAGTGGTGCCGGCCCGGCCTCAACGGTCACCGGCAACCGACTCAGCCGAATGCTCTATCTCCCCGCCCTGGCGCCGGGCATCGTCCTCATGATGGGCATCGTCACGTTCACGGCGCTGAACGGGTTCATGCCTCTCTACGTCGAAGAGCTCGACCTCGGGTCGGCCGGCGGGATCCTCATGGTCTACGGCCTGCTCGTGCTGGCCATGCGAGTGGTCGGCTCGAAGATCCCCGACCGGTGGGGAACGCGGCGCACCGCCGTGGTATCGCTGTTCGGCCAGGTGGCAGGCATGCTCGTGATGGGGGCCTGGAACTCGACGATCGGCGTCTACGTGGGCGCAGTGGTGCTGGCCGTGGGTGGTTCGTTCCTGTACCCGGCTCTACTCACCGCGGCCATCTACAACGTGCCCGACGACGCCCGGGCCCGTGCCACCAGCACGTTCAGCGTGGCCTTCGAGCTGTCGTCGGGAATCGGTGGACCGGTGCTGGGACTGGCGGCAGCCATCGGAGGGACCCGGTGGGCCTTCTTCGCCAGTGCGGCCTTCGCCGCCCTTGGGCTACCCCTGCTGTTCGAGTGGGCCCGCCGACGACCCGAGGCCATGGTCCCGCCCCGGGTCGATACCTAGGCAGAGCTTGTGAGGCCGGGGCCGAGCGGCCTTCGAGCGCCGCGAGCTCGAGCGGAAGGGGGACACCCGGCCGATCTCGGTCACCTATCCGCGGTCTCTCAGGCCGCGTCTTCTTGTTCGCCCAGGAAGGGCTCCCACTCCACCCGGCGGCCGGCCTGGTCGACCAGCACCATCATTCCGGTGGGGGCTTGGGGCTCGGCCTTGAGGGTCCAGTTGAGCTCCGACAGGAGTCGGTCGCTCTTCCGCGAGTTGTGGGTCCGACACATGAGGGCGACATTGGACCACTCGTGACCACCGCCCCGGGACTTGGGGACGATGTGGTCGACCGAGTCACCCTTGCGGTCGCAGCCCGACACCTGGCAGCGGCCCTTGTCGCGGGCCCGCAGGGTCTGGCGGGTGAGGGGGACGGCCCGCCACGGGATGTGGACCATACGCGACAGCCGCAGCACCGCCGGTGCCTCTAGCACGTCGCCTCCTGCGGTGCGCACCACCCTCTCGCCGTCGCGGGCGATGAGTTCGGCGCGACCCCCAACCATCAGGGTGAGGGCGCGACGGAACGGGATCACTCGAAGCGGCTCGAACGAAGCGTTCAGCAGCAGCACGGACACGGACCTTCACCTCCCTGTTGGATAAGAATGGCCGAAGAACCGCGGTTGTGCCGACCATTTGGGTGACACCGCAGTGAACACTGGACAAAGGTCGGATTCGGAGGGAACGGTGATGGAGGCGATTCTGCCCATCGAGCGCTGGACGCTGGTTGACATGGTGCGAGCTCAGGCCCAGCGTCAGGGTGATCGGGTCTTCGTTGAGTTCCTCGAGGGTGGATCGCTCACCTTCGCCGGCCTCCATGACCAGAGTGATCGTTTCGCGACGGCGCTCGCCGAACTGGGTGTCGAACCCGGAGATCGGGTGCTGGCGCTGGCCACCAACTCAGCCGAGTTCCTGGTGGCGATGATCGCCACCCACAAGCGGCAGGCCGTCTTCACGCCCATCAACACCGAGCTGAAGGGTGCCTTTCTCGAACACCAGGTTCGCAACAGCGAACCTCGGGTCGTGATCGTCGATGCCGGTCTCGCCCCCTTGTTCGATCAGGTCAACACCGACGGTGTCGGGGTCGAGCATACGATCGTCATAGAGGACGGTCCCGATCTCCCCGACCCCCTTCCTGCCGCTCTGGCCTCGACCACGATGCGGACCTGGGCCGAGGCGGTCGAGGGGGTGTCCACCCAGCCGGCTGCCGTCCTTTCCGCTGACCCCACCGACGTGTGCACGATCATGTACACCTCAGGAACCACCGGTCCGTCGAAGGGTGTGCTCATGCCCCAGGGCCACTGCACCCTCTTCGCGGTGGGGGCCGCTCGCGCCACCAGCCTCACCGAGGACGACCACTACTTCGTGTGCATGCCGTTCTTCCACGCCAACGGCCTCTTCATGCAGATCTGGGCCGCCCTGGTGGCCGGGGCCTCGGCCACCGCGTCGAAACGGTTCAGCGTGTCGAACTGGCTGGAGGACGTCATTGCCTGTGAGGCAACTGTCACCAACGCGCTCGGCGTCATGCCCGAGTTCATCTTCCGGTCACCCGCTGATCCCCGCGACCGGTCCACCAAGCTCACCCGGGTCATGGCCGTGCCCGTGGCCGAGGAGTGGGGGGCCGGGTTCGAGGAGCGCTTCGATGTGCGGCTCGTGCAGGGCTTCGGGATGACCGAGGTCAACATGATCGCCTACAGCGACCCCACCGACCCAGTGCTGCCCGGCTGTGCCGGTCGGGTCTACGACGACTTCTTCGAGGTCGTGATCGGTGATCCCGAGACCGACGCTGCCCTCCCGCCCGAATCGATCGGTGAGATTCTCGTCCGACCGAAAGTGCCCTTCTTCTTCAACGTCGGGTACTACAAGATGGACGACAAGACAGTCGAGGCGTGGCGCAACCTCTGGTTCCACACCGGCGACGCCGGCCGTATGGATGCCGAGGGCCGGCTGTGGTTCGTCGATCGTCTGAAGGACCGCATCCGTCGCCGGGGTGAGAACATCTCGTCCTACGAGATCGAGCAGGTCGTCAACGAGCATCCCGCGGTAGTGGAGAGCGCCGCCCTGGGCGTGAAGGTCGAGGGGGCCGGGGGCGAGGAGGAGGTCAAGCTCTGCGTCGTGGTCGACGGCGAGGTCGACCCGGTCGAGCTGCTCGACTACTGCGCACCCCGCATGCCCCGCTACGCCGTCCCCCGCTTCGTCGAGATGGTGGGTGAGCTCGACAAGACGCCGTCGGGCAAGGTGCGCAAACAGGCCATGCGCGACCTGGGCATCACCGACACCACCTGGGACCGCGAGTCGGTGGGCTACGTGGTGCCGCGCTGATTCTCCCCTGACCATCTTGAGGCGGATCGCGTCGCTGGTGACGCGTTGTGCCTCGAGTTCGGTGGTAAGCGGGTTACTTCTTGCCGAAGCCGGCTTGGATGCGTTCGAGCATGTCGGGGCCGGTGCCGGGGCTGTTCTCGCGCTCGTAGCGGGTGGCTTCGAGATCGGACAGGCCGGCGGTCTGGGCCATCAGCGCCTTCTCGTGGCGGATCGTCCACGGTGACTGGGCGGCTACCATGACGGCCAGTTCGGCGGTGACCGCATCGAGCTCGTCGTCGGGGACACAGCGGTTGGCCAGGCCCAACTCGAGTGCCTCGGCACCCGACACATGGCGGCCGGTGAACATCATGTCGCGGGCTCGACTGGGCCCGATTCGGGCGGTGAGCCGGGTGGGCATACCCCAGGTCGGGACCATGGCGAACTTGCCGTGGGTGTCACCGAATCGGGCGGTCTCCGAGGCGACGATCAGATCGGCGCCCAGCACCAGCTCGAGCCCGCCGGTGAAGCAGTGGCCCCGCACTGAGCCGATCACACACTGGGGCAGAGCCTCCATGATCTCGATGGTCTCGGCCTGGAAGTGAGGGCTCGGGGCCCTCTCACCCGACTGGATGGCTTTGAGGTCGTTGCCGGCGCAGAAGCTCCGGCCCTCGCCCCGCAGGATGACCACCCGCGTGTCGTCATCGATGGTCAGGGCATCGACATGGGCGCGGAGCTCGACGAACGAGCCGGGGGACAAGGCGTTGAGGGCCTCGGGGCGGTTGAGGGTCAGGGTGGCCACCCCGTCGTCATCGGAGCGCTTCACGAGTGGTGTGTCGGTCATTGGATCAGTCCCTTTCTCGAGTTCTTCCATGGCACCTCGCGGTCGAGGCGGGGTTCGCCCGCAAGGCCGAGCACCCGCTCGCCGACGATGTTGCGTTGGATCTCGTCGGTGCCACCCCGGATGCTCATCGACGGGGCGGTCATGAGCTCGATGTGGCCGTGGGTGTCGGTCAGCATGCCGTGGGGCCCTTGCGCCTCGGTGGTCAGCCAGGCCCGTTGTTTGTAGGTCCGGACCGACCGGAGCTTGTTGCCCGATCCCGCGGGGCCGGGGCTGCCGGCGGCCGCAGCTGCTCGTTGACTCGTCCACGAGGCCACCTGGTCGAAGGTATGAGCCTCCATGGCCCGCTCCAGCCACACCGGGTCAGCCGTGTGGCCGTCACCGACGGCGTCGGACAGCCACCTCGGTACCAGTGACTCCTTGGCCTTGCCCTCGCCTCCGCCGCGGCTGCCGCCGGCCCGCTCGTGGGCCAGGATCGTCATCGCCACCCGCCAGCCTTCGCCGACCTCGCCCACCCGTCCGGAGTCGGGGACCCGGCATTCGTCCATGAAGACCTCGCTGAAGTGCTCGTCTCCGTTCATCTGCACGAGCGGCCTGACTTCGAGCCCGGGAGCATCCATCGGGATGGCGAACATCGTGAGGCCCTTGTGCTTGGGAGCCTCGGGGTCGGTGCGGGCGAGCACGATGCCCCACGCGGCCCACATGGCCCGGCTGGTCCACACCTTCTGGCCAGAGAGGATCCACTCCTCGCCGTCGGCATCGGCCCCCAGACCGACGTTGGCCAGATCGGAACCGGCCTCGGGCTCGGAGAACATCTGGCACCAGATCTCCTCGCCCGACGCGATGGGGCGGAGCCAACGGTCGCGCTGGGCGTCGGTACCGTGGGCCAGCAGGGCAGGACCGACCATGCCGAGGCCGATCATGTAGGCGTACAAGTCGGGGACGGCGTATTCGCGCATGATCCGACCGATGGCCGCGTCCTCTTGGGCCGATGCGTCGCGCCCCCCGTACCGGGCCGGCCAGGTGGGCTTGGCCCAGCCCCCCTCGACAGCGGCAGCCAGCCAACGGCGACCAGGTTCGAGGGCGTCGCTACCGGCCCCCATGGTGGTGAGCTTGGTGTCGGCAGTGCGGCACTCGATGATCGGATCGAGCGCGGTCCGGATCTCGTCGTCGGTGAGCACGTAGCGCACCCTACCGAACGCCCCCATGGGCCTGCCGATGTCGCTGTGGGGCCAGATGGTGTCCGGCCTGGGAAGCAGGATCAGCTTCCCTTGGCGAACGGGCTCAGGAACACCCCGATCTCGGCATCGGGGACCGGCACATGATCTCCCTCACGATCACTTCCCGACGGAGCATTCGGTGAAGATCTCGAAGAGCTTGGCCTCATCCTCCTCCGTGACGTCATCGGAGCTCTCGAGCTTCTCGATGCCGAACTCATCCTCGACCTCGTCGACGATGCACTCTGCCATCTCCTGGTCGATGTCATCGGCGACGAGGTCTGCGATTGCATCCTCGCGCGAGTAGCTCGAGCCACCGCACGCGGCGAGGAGAAGAGACAGGCCGGCCACGCCGGCTAGGACGCGACCGAAACGGGGAATACGGGTGGTGCTCATCGCGGTTTCCTTGTTCATTGGGGTTTGGGGTGGTGGGTGGGAGAAGAATCAGCTGCCGAGACACGCGTCGGTGATGGCCAGCAGGCCGAGGCCAGTCATCCAGCCCCGGCGCAGCCGGGGAGGGAGATCGAGGGGGGCATGTGGAGGTTCTTTCACCTGATGGGGTCTGACCCCATCCCGTCGGCCAGGCGACAGTTCATTCAAGGAACCTGCTCATCGATGCAATACGGGCCCCGGCCTCGCGAGCTCGGCCTCAGGTCTTCCGCTCCAGCTCGCTCCCGCTCGCGGGCCGCTCGGGCCCCGGCCTCGCGAGCTCGGCCTCAGGTACCCGAGAAGTTGGGCTCCCGGCGCTCGGCCATGGCCTTCACGCCTTCCTTCCAGTCGTTCGTGGTCTGGAGCCACTCCTGCTCGGCCTTCTCTCGGTCGGTGGCGGCCCGGATCTTGGCCGGGAGGTCGCCGCGCATGGTCTGACGAATACTGACCACGGCCAGGGGAGCGGAGATGGCGATCTCGCGGGCCAGGGTGTGGGCCGCGTCGCGGACCTCGTCGAGCGGTACGAGCTGATCGGCCAGGCCGATGGCCAGCGCCTCGTCACCCTTCACCCGGCGACCGGTGTAGAAGAGATCGAGGGCTTTCTGCTGGCCGACGATCCGGGGCAGTGTCTCCGACAGGCCGAAGCCCTGGTGAAAGCCGAGGCGGGCGAAGTTGGCCGCGAAACGGGCCTCGGGGGCCGCGACCCGAAAGTCGGGCATCAGGGCCAGCCCGAAGCCGCCCCCAATCGCCGCGCCCTGCACCGCGGCGACCACCGGCGTCTTGGTGGAGAACAGTCGTACGGCCTCGTCGTAGAGGTGGCGGCCGTCGGCCGTGTTCGATGACTGCCGATCGCCGCTACCCCCGAAGTTGGCGCCCGCGCAGAAGTTCTTGCCCTCCGAGCACAGGACGATGGCCCGGCAGCGATCGTCATTGTCCAGGTCGGTGAACGCGCTGGCCAGTGAGTCGATCAGCCCGATGTCGAAGAAGTTGTTGGGGGGCCGCCGGATCTCGGCGGTGGCGACATGGCCATCGTCGATGCTGACATGAAGGTCTCCGTAGACACCGAACTCGGTCATGGGTGGGCTCCTCGCGATCGTGGTGGAAAGTGGGCTCAGGCCAGACCGAGGGCAGCCGAGCCGCCCGTGATGGCCGGGAAGAGATTGTCGGCTCCGGCCGCGTGCACGGTGCGCCCCAGTCGGACGCGCCAGAACTGATCGGAGCCGTACTCGTGTCGCCACGACCAGAGGCGGCGGCTCAGGTGGTGCAGTGCGTATTCCTGGGTCATGCCCATGGCTCCGTGGGCCTGATGGCAGGCCGCAGTAGCGGTGCGAGCCGCCCGGTTGGCCACCACCTTGGCCGAGGCGATCTCGAATGGGGCCGCACCCCGACCGGCCTCGCGGCCGGCGATGTCGGCCGCCATGCGGGCCATGGCTGCGTCCTGGGCGCTCCACACCAGGTGCTGCTGCACGGCCTGGAAGCGTCCGACCGGCCGGCCGAACTGGTGGCGGTCGTTGGTGTACCCGACGGTGAGGCGGTTCATGGCCTCGAGAGCACCCGCCATCTGGGTGGCCCGAACCAGGGCGCCCCGCAGCATCAGGGTCTCACCGTTGACCCCTTCGGCCGCCGGCGCCACATCTTCGGCCGGGACCGTCACACTGTCGAAGCGGATCGTGTCGCGAGGTTCGCCGGCCATGTTGGTGCCCGGCTCGATGGTGCCCACCTGCGGGTTCAGCGACAGCACGTGGCCCTGGCCTTCGATCTCGGCGAGAACGACAACCCGGTCGGCCTGACGAGCCCACGGCACCCGGTGCAACTCGCCGGCCACGTTCACGCCCTGCACGGCGGAGGCCACGGTGAATACATCACCCTTGGCCGGTGGGGCAACGGTGGCGATGCCCTCGGGTAGTGGCAGTCCGGCCCCGGCCAGGAGCCAGCCGGCCAGCAGCCCGGTCTCGGCTACCGGAATCGGAGCCGCATGCTCGGCCCCGATCCGTACGATCTCGAGGGCGTCAGCCAGGGTGCCACCCATACCGCCGCCCTCTTCGGGCACCGACACCCACGGGAAACCGGACTCGGCCACGGTGTCCCAGATGCCGCCCGGCCAGCCCTCGTCTTCGGCGGCCTGCACGGCCTCGAAGGTGCAGGTGGATTCGAACAGACGGGTGGCCGTCTCGGTGAGAACGTCATCCACACTGCTCATTGGTCTGCCCTCTCGGCCGGGCGGGCCGGCTCACCCTGCTCGCTCATGCGTTGAGTCCCTTCGACGCCACGGAGCGGAGGATCTCGATCGTGCCCCCTCGGATGGTGAACGATGGGCCGGTGAGTGTCGCGGCCACCAGCAATCGTTCGAACTGAGACTCGGTGCCAGGAGCCGGTTCATGGTCCAACAGCTCCTGAACCTGGGCCACTACCTCCTGTTCGAACCGGGTACCCATCTCCTTGACCAGGGCGGCTTCGACGGACGGAGCCCCGGCCTCGTCGATCATGCGGGCCACCGAGAACGACATGTTGTGGAGGGCGTGCCACCGGGCGGTGACATCACCCAGCATGGCGGCCGTGCGGTCATCGATGTCCTGACCCTCGTGGAGGCGCAGGAACTCCTCCACCAGTCCGTAGGTCGAGAGCCAACGGTCGGGGCCGCCTCGCTCGTAGGCCATCTCGGAGGTGTTCTGGGCCCACCCCATACCGACCTCGCCGAGCACGTTCTCATCAGGGACGTAGACCTCGTTGAGGACCACCTCGGTGAAGTGTTCGGTGCCATCGAGAAACGGGATGGTGTTGATCTCGAGGCCGTCGGACGACAGGTCGATGAGGAGCTGCGACAACCCCTGGTGTTTGTTGCCGTCCTCCATCGGGCTGGTGCGACAGAGGCAGATGAACCAGTCGTTGGTGTGGGCATTGCTGGTCCAGATCTTGGTGCCGCTGACCAGCCACCCGTTCTCGGCCCGATCGGCCCGGGTCTTCACCGACGCCAGGTCGGACCCGCTGTCGGGCTCGCTCATCCCGATCGAGAACCCGAGCTCACCGGCACAGATCTTCGGGAGGAACCGTTCGCGCTGCTCATCGGTGCCGAACTTGGTGATCACCGGCCCGGTCTGACGGTCGGCCACCCAGTGGTATCCGACCGGGGCACCGGAACGCAGGAGCTCCTCGACCACGATGAACCGGTCGACGGCCCTGCGGTCGTGGCCCCCGTATTGTTTGGGCAGGGCCATGCCGATGTAGCCGGCCTCGGCCATCTTCTTCGAGAAGGCCCTGTCGCTGTCGGCGCCCATACCCAGAGCCCGCTCGAAGCTGCCGCGGGGCAGCTCGCGGTCAGTGAACTCGCGAACTTCGGTCTGGAGTGCGGCTTCTTCGGGCGTGAGCTCGGTGGGTTCGAATCGCATGCGTTCCCCAGGTTGGTCTGTCAGTCTGGTCTGACTCTATGCCACGGCCTTTGGGGGAGACAGATGAGCGGGCACTTCGATCGGGCGAGGGCGAAGGCCTTCGCCGGCACCATGACCGACGTCATGAATGGTGGTGCCCTCGCTCTGATGTGCAGCATCGGACATCGCACCGGCCTGTTCGACGCCATGGCAACCATGGAGGCCGCGACCGCCGATGAGGTCGCGGCGGAGTCCGAGCTCCATCCCCGCTATGTGAAGGAATGGCTGTCGGCCATGACCATGGGGGGCATCATCGACCACGATGTCGAGTCCGAGACCTTCCACCTTCCCCCGGAGCACGCCGGTCTGCTCACCCGCGCCGCGGGGCCGCTCAACCTCACCACCTTCTGCCAGTACATCGGGCTGCTGGGTGAGGTCGAGGACGATGTGGTCGAGGCCTTCAGGAACGGGGGTGGCGTCCCTTATGACAGGTACCCGAAGTTCACCGGCCTGATGGATGAGTCCTCGGGCCAGCGTTACCACCACACCCTGATCGACCAGGTCGTGCCCCTGCTGGGTGGGGCCGAGCAGTTCGAGTCCGGCATCGACGTGGCCGACGTGGGTTGTGGTTCGGGCTTGGCGCTCTCGATCCTCGGTAGCGCCTATCCCAACTCGCGGTTCGTGGGCTACGACTTCGGTGAGCAGGGCGTGGCCGCGGCCCGGGCGAGGACGGCCGAGGCTGGCTTGACCAATGTCGACTTCGAGGTGCGTGACGCCGCCGAGCTGGGCGAGGTCGACCGGTTTGATCTGGTCACCACCTTCGACGCAATCCACGATCAGGCCCGGCCGCGCGAGGTTCTTTCCGGTATCAATCGGGCCCTTCGTCCCGGCGGCACCTACCTGTGCGTCGAGCCCAAGGCCTCGAGCTGTTTGCACGAGAACCACGACCTGCCCATGGCGCCGTTGGTGTACACGATCAGCACCATGCACTGCATGACGGTGTCGATGGCCTACGGCGGCCCCGGGCTGGGCACCGCCTGGGGTGAGGGGATGGCCATGGAATGGCTGGGCGATGCCGGCTTCGTCGACATCGAGAGCTCCGGTATCCGCGACGACCGCGGGAACTCCTACTTCCTCTCGCGCAAGGCTGGCTCATAGCGACGAAGTCCGTTCAGTACCTGAACCTCGAGTCCTGGGTCGATCCCGGCTCGGAGCCTAGAGTTGGGCTGGGACGGGGTGCCATTGGTTGGCGGACCCGACGGAGGTGGCCCGACATGTCGACGATCACCGAGGGCGAGCTCGACGTGGCCGCGGCCTGGGGAGGCGATCAACTCCGTTCCTCGGAGACCTGGATCGACCACTGGTCCGATGCCGAGATCGCCGAGCTCCAGGCTCAGGTGGCGAAGCATCCGGGCGTGGGCCTCGGTGATCTCCCTGATCTCGGCCCCGACGACCTCGCTCTTCCCGCCCTGGACGCCCGGTTCGCGAGATGGCGCACCGAGATCTTCGAGGGCCGCGGGGTCGTGCTGGTGAAGGGCCTGCCCGTCGAGCGCTGGACCGATGACGAGGCCGCCGTGGCCTACTGGGCCATTGGTCAGGGCCTGGGCCTGCCCATCGTGCAGAATCCCGAGGGTCATGTGCTCGGTCATGTCACCGACACCGGCCGCAAGGCCGACGACCCGAACGTCAGGCTCTACCAGACCCCCGACAACATCCAGTACCACGTCGATGGAGCGGCAGTGGTGGGGCTGTTGTGCCTGCGGACAGCCGAAGAGGGGGGAGCAAGCCGCATCGTCAGCTCGGTCACGGTTCACAACGAGGTGTGGCGTCGTCGTCCCGATCTGGCCCCCGAGCTGTTCGGACGGTTCCCCATCGACCGGCGCAACGAGGAGCAACCGGGTGAGGATCCGTACTGGATGATTCCCATGGCTCGCTGGGACGGCACTCGGCTCCGCACCTTCTATCACGCTGACTACATGGACTCGTCGCAGCGCCACCACTCGGCCCCGCGGTTCACCCCCGCCCAGGCGGAGCTGCTCGACCTGATCGAAGAGATCGGCGCCGACCCCGACTTCTGCTTCGATATGGACCTCGAGCCGGGCGATATCCAGCTGATCAGCAATGAGGTCACCCTCCACGCTCGGTCCGAATACGTCGATGGCCCGGACAGTCGGCGACACCTGCTCCGTCTGTGGCTCGATCGGCGCCCGGACGGGAACCGGGCATCGTGCGACGGCACCCGGTACGGAATGCGCGCCCGCCCCTAGCGCTGGCTACCCGTTCAGGGTTGGGTGCCGACCTTGAGGTCGTTGAACGGGGTGTCCTTGTCGACCGACGGCTCGCGCGGCAGACCCAACACCCGGTCGCCGATGATGTTGCGCTGGATCTCGTTGGTCCCACCGGCGATGCCCGACGACAGAGTGCCGATGGCGTTCATGGCCCATTCCTCGCCGCCCTCTGCGGCCCACGCCTGACCGTCGGCCCCGACGATCCGCATCGAGAGGTCGCGGTAGCACCGGGCCGCCATGGCGCCGGCCAGCTTGCCGAGTGAACCCCCCGGCCCGGGGGTGCGTCCCGCTTGGAGCTCGGCCCGGGTGCGCATGGCCACCAGGCTCATGCAGACCTCGCGGGTGTAGAGATCCATCAGGCCCTGACGAATGGTGGGGTCGGTGTGCGAGCCCCGCCGCTGGGCCTCGGCCACGCAGGTGTCGTAGCGGGGGGTGCGGATGCCGCTGGTCTGGCCGGTGCCGATGGCGACCCGCTCGTACATGAGCATCGCGGTGGCCAGCCGCCAGCCCTCGTTGAGGGGACCGAGCTGCCAGCTCTTCGGGATGCGGACATCGGTGAAGAAGATCTCGTTGAACCGGGCGCCGCCATCGATCTGCCGGATGCGGCGGATCTCCACGCCGGGTGCGTTCATGTCCACGATGAACATGCTGATGCCCCGGTGTTTGGGGGCGCTGGGATCGGTGCGGGCGATGATGACGCCGTAGTCGCAGAGGTGGGCCAGGGTGGTCCACACCTTCTGGCCGTTGAGGGTCCACTCGTCGCCGTCGAGCACGGCCCGGGTCTGGAGACTGGCCACATCGGAACCTGCCCCCGGCTCGGAGAACATCTGGCACCACAGGGTCTTGGCCGAGATGTTGTCGGCCAGGAACCGGGCCTTCTGCTCGTCGGTGCCGTACTCGGAGAGCATCGGCATGCACATGCCGTGGCTGATCGTGAGCTGGGCGGTGGGCGGCGGGGACTTGGCCGCCTCCTCGCGCCAGATCTTCTCGTGGGCCGCAGTCAGCCCGGCGCCGCCGTACTCCTTGGGGTGGATCATGCCAGCCAGCCCGGCGTCGGCCAGCTTGGCTTGGAAGGCCTTGCCCTCGGCCACACCGACGGAGCCGTCGGGGTCGTCGGGCGGTTCGGAGCCGGCTGAGTTGTCGGGGGTGTCGACATTGTCGTCGAGGAAGGCCCGGCAACGGGCTCGGAAGGCCTCCGCCTCGTCGGCGGGCAATGTGTCGGTGTCGATCGCAGCCATCGGTGTCCCCTCGTTTGGGTGGCGAGGGCGATGGTAGATCGTCTGCTCAGCCGGGTCGAAGGGCGGCCACCGCAGCCAGGTTGCCCTCTGACGTGTCGGAGGGGAACAGGATCGCGTCGTCGAAACCCAGCTCGGCGAGGCGGGCCAGTCGGCGGGCGGCCTCGTCGGGCTGGCAACGAAGGTCGAACGGTCCGTCATCGGCGAGCGGCGACGTCTCGGCGGAGAGGTCGACGACGATGTTGGTGACCAGGGAGCGCTGCCCGCCGGCTGCCCGGTAGCGCTCGATTCCGGTCGCGAGGGTAGAGGGGTTCGTCTTGGCCGCTGATGCGATCCAGCCGTCGAACTGGGTGGCAGCTCGGTCGATCCACCGTCGCCCGCCCCAGCTGCCGATGAGGACCGGTGGACCGCCCAGGACGTCGGGCCACGGGTCGAGTCGAGCCCCGTCGACATCTTCTCCGTCCCAGAGGGTGCGCATGATGGGCAGGGCGGTTTCGAACTCTGTGAGACGCTCGTTGTAGTCCAGCCCGATGGCATCGAAGTCGGTCTTGGTGCTCCCGGCCCCGACTCCGAGGCTGAATCTCCCGCCGCAGACGAGCTGGGTGGTCAATATCCGGTGAGCCAGTTCAACCGGGTGCCGCAACGGAACCTGGAGAATGCACGTGCCGACCTCGAGTCGCTCGGTGGCGGTGGCGGCCACCGCCACCGCGATCAGAGGATCGGCCAGCATGAACCCGCGGGCCACCGCGTCGAAGACCCACAACGAGTCGAAGCCGGCTGTCTCGATGCGTCGGGCCCCGTCGGCGATGCTGCCCGATTGCAGGGGTGACCCATCGGTTTCGACGGTGGGTGAGATGATCCCGATGCGCATCCTCGGGAACCTAGCGCTGTGAGTCAGTGCTCACCGTGGGCGAAGCGGATGAGGGCGTGGGCTTCGGTGACCCGGGCCATGAAGGCGGTGTTGCCGCCCAGGTCGGGGTGATGTTCGCGCGCCAGCTGCTTGTAGATCGCAGTGATCTCAGTCCACGGCGTGTGGCGGTCGACGCCGAGCAGCACGTAGGCCTCATCGAGAGGATCGATGACTCCTACTTCGGCCTTGCCCCAGGTGAAGAGGGAGTCGGTGGAGAACTCGCGTTCGAATTCCGTAGTCGGTTCGGACGGCGCGAACACCGGGTCGGCGGCGGCGCCCTTGCCGCTCGCCGCCCGGGCTCGACGCATGGCCAGCTCGCGACCGTCCGAAACTGTCCGTTCGCCGAACCGTCCCATTGCGGTCTCGGCCAGAAGGCTGTGAGCTACCACAGCCTCCAGTGATAGCGGTCACACGCTCTGGTCCGCATGAGGCCGAATGCCCAGAAGTGACCGAATTGAGTCGGCCGACTCATACCCCTGGTTTCAGGCGGAGGGGCGGTTGAGGAGGACAGAGTCGACCCGGGCTGGAGTCAGGCCGGCGTCGGATCCCAGCCTCTCGCACACGAGCGCGGCGCAGGCCATGGCTCGCCGGGTGGCATCGTCGATGCTGTGGCCGCGGCGCAGGCCGTCGATGAGCCCGGCCGAGACGGAGTCGCCACAGCCGGTGGTGTCGACGACCTCGGTTGCGAAGGCGGGTACGACGCGGGTGCCACTGCCGTCCACCACGACGGCCCCATCAGGACCGGTCGACGCGACGACCGTTGCCGCTCCGTCGGCGTGGGCGAGCCTTGCGGCAGGGGCGACGTCTTCGGTGCCGTAGAGGGCCCGGATCTGGTCGTCGTTGGGACAGAAGAGGTCGATCAGCGGGAGCAGGGATCGGATCTGGTCGATGGCGTCGGCCGGATCGCCCGACAGGAGGTCGAGGCTCACCGGAACTCCGGCCCGCCGAGCGATCGTGGCCGCCTCCTGAGGCACCCGGCTGTCGTGGAACCGTTCGGGGGCACCGATGTGGAGATGGCCGGCCGTTTCGATCAGGCGGCGGTGATCGGCATCGAGGCGCAGGGCGGGGTAGGCGCCGGGGCAGTGGAGGGCGGGGCGTTCTCCGTTGGGGCGAATCGGCAGGACGGTGGCCGAGGTCTGGGTCGAGTCAGCTCGCCGGAGCCCCTCGGTGTTCACCCCGTGACGTTCGAGGAGCATCGTCAGAAGGTCAGCCAACTCGTCGTCACCGATCAGGCCGAGCGCCGTCACCGGTACCTCGAGCTGGGCGAGATCGACCCCAGTGCCACCACCGGTCCCCGCGGCGGTGATGCGGATCTCCTCGACGCGGGCGCCGCCCTGGCCGTCGGGGATCTCGGTGACGGGCCGGGCCAGGACGTCAACGATGTAGGGGCCGAGGCAGACGACGGGCCCGGTCATGACATCTGCTGGCGCTCGGCTCGCATCCGGGCGGTGGTTCGACTCACTTCGTCCAGCTGATCAGTGCTCAGGACCTGGGGTGTCCCGATCAGATGGGCTTGGATGTGCAGCTCGCACAACCACTCGAGGATACGGAGTCGCTCACAGGCCTGGTCGAGGGCGGCCTGGGGCTGACCCGTGCCGTAGGCGATCGAACCATGGTTGGCCATGAGCGCTCCCGATCGGTCGGCGCCCAGGGCGGCCACCACCGAGTTGGCCAACTCCGGCGTGCCGTAGGTGGCGTACGGGGCGACCCGAACGGGTCCGCCGAGCTGGAGGCACATGTAGTGGAGGGCGGGAAGCTCGGTATCGACACACGAGATGGCGGCCGACGCGGTGGCGTGGGTGTGAGCGATCGCCTCGGCATCGGTGGCGGCGTACACCGCGAGGTGGAGGGGGGTCTCGGATGTGGGCTGAGCGGTGCCGTCCACGGTCCGGCCGTCGACGTCGATGAGGACGAGGTCCCCCGGTTCGAGCCGGTCGAGGTGGGTGCCGCTGCCGCTCACCAGGACATGGTCGCCGACCTTCATCGACAGGTTCCCCGAACTGGCGATGACCAGCTCCCAGTCGCTCAGCTGACGACCGGCGTCGATGAGGGCGGCCCGGGCCTGTTCGAGATCCACGGCCTTCAGCGTAGGCGGCGTGCCGTGGGGCAAGCTCTATCCATGCGTCTTCAGAACAAGGTTGCGTTGATCACCGGTGGAGCCCGAGGCCAGGGGGCCACCGAGGCCCGCCAGTTCGTGGCCGAGGGGGCCGAGCTGATGATCACCGACGTCCTCGATGGTGAGGGCCAGGCTCTGGCCGCCGAGCTGGGCGAGGCCGTCGTCTACCGGCATCAGGACGTCACCGACGAGGCCGGTTGGGCCGCGACGGTCGGGGCGGCCGTGGAGCGGTGGGGTCGCCTCGACGTGCTGGTGAACAACGCGGGGATCCTCAAGATCCTTCCCATGACGGAGACATCGCTCGACGATTTCGAGTCGGTGATGGGGGTCAACTCGACCGGGGTGTTCCTGGGTATGAAGGCGGTGGCCGACGTGATGAAGGCGCAGGGTTCGGGCTCGATCGTGAACATCTCGTCGGTCGCCGGTCTACGCGGTGTGGGCTCCCAGTTTGCCTACGCGGCCAGCAAGTGGGCCGTGCGGGGCATGAGTCGCTCTGCGGCCGTCGAGCTGGCGCCTCATGACATCCGGGTCAATTCGGTGCACCCCGGCATCATCGACACGCCGATGCTCGACCACTACGACGACGCCAACCGTGCCCGGGTCCAGGCTCTGATTCCCCTGGGTCGTGAGACCGGCCCCGACGCCGTGGCCGAGCTGGTGACCTGGCTGGCCTCTGACGCCAGCTCCTACTGCACCGCCGGCGAATTCATCATCGACGGCGGCATGTCCGCCTAGGTCGGACCTCACGGCCGTCAGATGGCCGCGCCAGCCAACAGTCGGGACGGCAGGTCTTGAGAGTTCGCGGCCAACGGGGTGGCGCCGTCCTTGCTGCCGGCGGACACGCGCCCGTCAGCGGGCAGGAGGAGCATGACCGTCTCGTGGTGGGCGTAGCCGACGGGGACGAGGCTCTCACCGATCTGGCGGCCGTAGGCCACTGCCCAGTTCATGATCTCGACCGAGGGGTGCCCGGTCAGCATCCGGTTGGCGTCTGTCCGGAACTCGTCGACGGTCCCGTCGGTGCTCTCGTAGAGGGCATCCAGCCCGTCGAACCCGGCCAGGAAGGTTTCGATGGCCGGGCTGGCTGGGTGGCCGGCCCGCTTCATCGCCTTGAGCGGGCGGCGGACGTCCACGTTTCGGTCCGGTGGCCAACCAGTGGCCAACAAGGCCTCCTGACCTGGAGGAGCAAGATCGCTCCGTCGTCGGAGGTCGGCCACGACGACAAGGCCGGCGAGCAGCCCTGCTCCGAAGAATGCGCCGGCTATCCAGTCCTTGCCGCCCGGCCGGACGAGAACCACACCGATGATCAGAACAAGGGTCGCGCAAGCTGCTCCCCGGACGGGACCGGCGAAGCGCGGTGGCCGGGGGCCATCAACTTGTCATCACGAAGAAGTCGACGACCACCCTCACCGGGCCGATCACCTCGAGATGGTGGGGGCGATTGGGAGGGATGGGCTGCTTGTCTCCCGTTTCGAGCACACCGTCGCCACTGATCTCGCCACCCAAGCCGTCGGCGAAACCGAATCGGATCGATCCCTCGATGACCCGCGCCTGGCCCCACACACCGCCGGCCACCTTGTGGTCGCGCCGGACGGCTCGGGGCAACGTGTCTTCGTTCCACTCGGCCGTGGTCCGGTCGTGTACGAGACCGTCGGGCATCTCGATCCGCTCACACTTCGGGCAGTCGACGACGGTGCCGAGCATCGACTGCCGGCCCTCTTCGGTCTGGGCCCACGGCCCCTCCGGCCAGGGCGGGTGATGGCGGACGTGGCGCCCGTGGTGACAGTCGAGGATCGCCACCCAGCCGTCGTCCCCGTCGGTTCGAAATCCGGTCACCGTTCGATCCATCAGCCGGCCCCCAACAGGGAGGCCACGTGGGCGAGACCGGCCCGGACGTCGGCCAGGGCCTCCTCGAGGCGGGGCATCCGTTTGGCCAGCCCGCCCATTGAGGTCATCGGATGCCAACCGGCGCCGTAGCGGGCGGCTCGGCGGCGGGCCGGCCCACCGCTCCCGCCGATCCAGACGGGCAGGGTGTCCTGGGCTGGCTTCGGGCCTCGACGGCCAGGTCGACCACGTCATCCACATCGGCCAGGCCCCAGTTGTTGGGCAGGACATAACCGAGCTTCATGCGCTACTTGCTTCCGTCGTGAGTGAGCCCGCGGCAATGCCTTCGCGGTAGAGGATGTCGTTGCCCCTGAGCCGATGAAGCTCAGTCATGCGTTCTTGATCAGCAGGCCACCGTCGACGGGCAGCACCGCACCCGTCATGTACCGGGAGGCCGGGAGGCAGAAGTTGAGGGTGCCGTGGGCGACCTCCTCGGGCTCGGCGTAGCGGCCCACGGCCGTGCGGCGCTTGGCGAAGATCAGCTTGTCCTGGTCGTCGATCTCATTGGTCATGCCGGTGTTGATCGGGCCTGGGCAGATGCAGTTGACGGTGATTCCCTCGCGCCCGAGCTCGACGGCCAGCGACTTGGTGAGGCCGATCACGCCGTGCTTGGCCGCCGTGTAGGGGCTGCCGAACTTGGTGGCGCCCCAACCCTCGGTGGAGGCAATGTTCACGATGCGGGGGTCGGGGGCTTGGCGGAGATGGGGAAGGGCGGCCCTGATCGTTCGGGTGTGGGCGGTGAGCAGGACGTCGAGGCTGATGGCCCAGTGGTCCTCGTAGTCGTCGGCATCGATGGGGGCAAAGCGGCTGATACCCGCATTGTTCACGAGGATGTCGAACCGACCCCAGCGGTCGACGATCTCGCTGATCACCTGCTGGTCCTGGGCGGCGTCGGCCACGTCCATGACCCAGCCATGGGCCGACCCGCCGGCCTCGGTGATCTCATCGACCACCGCCTGTACCCGGTCGGCGCCGAGGTCGGTCACGGCCACGTGTGCCCCCTCGTCGGCGAACAGGTGGGCGGTGGCCCTACCCATGCCTGAGGCGGCCCCGGTGACCAGGGCCACCGACCCCTCGATCGACCGACTCAACTTCGACAGGCGTGGCATCGTCTTCTCCCTGACAGGCGTGGCGCCGAACCTATCGGCCCCGGCCCACCGTGTCGTCTCGAGCGGGGTGAGAGCGACCATCGGTGCTGTTGCCTGGTGATGGTCACCCACTTCCGGGCGGGATCAAGATCAGCTCCCGAGCAAGCCCTCGGCCGCGAGCATGAGAGCGGGCACCCGGTCGGCGATCGTCTCCATGCGCTCGTCGGTCGAGTCGCCCACCACCCACCGGTGGTGGAGCTGCTGCACGACCACAGCTGTCTTCCACTGGGCGAAAGCCTCGTACCAACCGATGCCCGACACATCGAGGTCGGTCTTCTCGCCGTAGCGCTGGGCCACCTCGGCGCGGGTGGGGAGGCCCATGCGGGTCATGCCGTCGTGGCTCGCCCGCCTGACCTCTTCGCTGTCATCGGGATTGGGCCAGTAGTTGAGCAGGGTGCCCGCATCGATGAGAGGGTCGCCCAGGGTCGTCATGTCCCAATCGAAGAACGCAACCACCTTGTCGGGGTTGCCGGTCTCGAACATGGAGTTGTCGAGCTTGAGGTCATTGTGCACGAATGAAACCCGCTGGCTTTCGGGCATCGAGGATTCGAGTTGGGCGTGGATGGCGGTCATGCGGGCGTCGTGCTGGGGGTTGGCCACCAGGTCCCACCGCTTCTTCCAGCCCCCGACCTGGCGTTCGACGAACCCCTCGGGCCGACCCAGATCGCCCAATCCGATCTCGTCGGGGTCGAGAAGGTGGAATTCGCCAATGGCGTCGACCAGGGCCAGGCCCATCCGCCGGCCGACGTCGGGAAGGTCGCGCATCGATTCGGGGATAATGCCCCGAACCACCTCGCCCTGCCGGCGCTGCATCACGAAGAAATCGGAGCCGGCTATGTCGTGGTCGTCGCAGAACAGGTAGGCCCGCGGTGCCTTGTCGAAGAACTCCCACAGCCGGGACAGCACCTTGTGCTCCCGCTTCATGTCGTGGGCGCCAGGCGCCAGGGTGCCGAAGGGGGGGCGGCGGAGCACGAGCTCGGTGGTGCCGAAGCGGATCATGTAGGTGAGGTTGGCGGCACCGTTGGGGAACTGGAGCACTTCGAACGGACCGTTCAGGTTGAGCTCTGCCGGCAGCTCGGCCCGCAGGTAGGCCTCGATGCGCACCCAATCGAGCCCTTCGCCCGGGCGAACCTCGGCCGTCTCCGGCGCGGATTCGTCCGCGTACGGATCGACCGGAGTCTCCTCGTCTGTTGTCATCCCCGGACCGTACCCCGGACCTCACCCCGCCGTTCTGTCCGGGAATGGGTACCGAAAGTGCAACGGATTCCCGGACATAACAGCAGGGTCAGGCGGTGGCGGGCAGGGCGAGGGCTCGACCCACCTGTTCGACGACCCAGCGGGGCTGTCCCTCGATGCGGTCCCAGGTGAAGACCAGGGTGCGCCAGCCGAGCGCGCTGATCTCGGTTTGTTGGGCGTGGTCGAGCTCGAAGGACAGGTGGTTGAGGTGCCACCGGATGCTGTGGAGCCATATGGCCACACGGCGCTCTGGGTAGGCCAGGTCGGCTCGGGCCAGGTGACGGCCACCGTGGATGATCGGGTGCTCGACGGCCGGTTCGGGCAGACCGCCCCCGATCAGGAGGTTGTACAGCTTCCGGTTTCCACCAGAGTCGGGGACCGCATCGCCCGATGATCGGGCTTCCAGCAACAGACCGAGCGGACCGTTGCGGCCGCGGCGTCGATGGGTCCGGTGAGTATCAGCCAGCCGGGGCAGTGTGGTGAGTCTCATCCGCAAGGCGGAGTCGGTGGCGATTTGCAAGACCTCCTGGCCGGCCACCGCCGCCAGGTCGAGCAGGGTCCGCTCGATTCCCGTGACCGGGCGATGGTGATGTCGGGTTTGGGGGTCCGGCGCACTCCGTCGAGCCCATGTAGGACGGCTGCTGTCACATGGCTGGCCACACCGTCGGTACTGAGGCAACCGGCCATGACTCGGGATTCCCAGGTGATCGGCGCACCGGCGTCGCGGATGACATAGGGCTGGGCGAGCTCCCAGATCCCGGCGTCGATGCGACGTTGGATGGTGTGACGGTCGAACCCGACGTGTTGGAGTTGGGGATAGCTCGCCACGGAATGCTGGCGGCGTTGTACGGGGGCGAGGGCGGCATCTCGATCGAAGGCCATGTGGTCCTCCCGGTGGGAGTGGACTCTGGCACCCGGTCATCGGCGGGGCGATCCTCAACCCCTGGTGTACCTGGGCGGGCCTCGAACTCCTCCCCTCGGACTTCTGTCCGGGAATCTGCTGCGTTTCCGTCACAGATTCCCGGACAGAACGAGGGGGGTGGGGGGTGGGCTACTGGGTTTCGAGGTGGCGTTCGAGTATGTCGGCGTACTTGGCCTCGGCGGCGGCACGGCGGCGGGGGAGGTGGCCGGTGGGGAAGAGGTCGTCGCAGGGCACATAATCGTCGAGGACGCGACGAGCGACCTGCACCTTGTGGACCTCGGTGGGGCCGTCGGCCAGACCCATGTGGAACGACTCGATGACTTCCTTGGCGAACGGCATCTCCCACGACACGCCGAGTGAACCGTGGATCTGGAGAGCCCGGCTGGCCACATCGCGATACACGCCAGGCATGGCCGCCTTCACCGCTGAGATATCACGGCGGACCTTCTTGTAGTCCTGGTACTTGTCGATCCGCCACGCGGTCCGAAGGACGAGCAGCCGGAACATCTCCATCTCGATCCACGAGTCGGCGATCATCTCCTGGATCATCTGCTTGCGCGACAACAGCTCGCCCTGGGTGGTGCGGCTGATCGAGCGCTCGCACATCATGTCGAAGAGGCGCTGGACCCGACCGCTGGTGCGCATGGCGTGGTGGATGCGCCCACCGCCCAAGCGGGTCTGGGCCACGACGAAGCCACCACCCCGCTCGCCCAGCAGGTTCTCGGCCGGCACCCTCACGTTGTCGTAGCGGACATAGGCGTGGCTGCCGTCGCCCTCGCTCTCGGTCTGGTACCCGAGGCCGAGGTTGCGCACGATCTCGAGCCCGGGTGTGTCGGAGGGAACCAGGAACATCGAGAACCGTTGGAGCGGCGCGTTGTCGGGATCGGTGACGACCATGGCGATGAGGAAGGACGCGTATCGGGCGTTGGACGAGAACCACTTCTCACCATTGATGACCCACTCGTCGCCGTCCTGCACTGCGGTGGTGGTGAAGACCTTGGGGTCAGCACCGCCCTGGACCTCGGTCATCGAGTAGCACGACACGATCTCGTTGCGCAGGAGCGGGTCGAGGAACTGCTCCTTCTGCTCGGGGGTGCCGAAGTGGGCGAGGATCTCGCTATTGCCGGTGTCGGGGGCCTGGCAGCCGAACACGGTGGGCGCCGCCCGGGCCCGCCCCAGGATCTCGTTCATCAGGGCCAGCTTGACCTGCCCGTAGCCCAGCCCACCGAGGTCGGGGCCGAGATGACAGGCCCACAGGCCTCGCTCCTGGACCTGCTTCTGGAGAGGCGGAATGAGCTCGGCTCGGATGGGGTCGTTGATGTTGTACGGGCTCTTCACGATGAAGTCGAGTGGCTCGATCTCCTCGCGCACGAACTCCTCGATCCAGTCGAGCTCAGCCTGGAACTCGTCGTCGGTCTCGAAATCCCACCCCATGATCGGTCCTCTCTCGTCGGCGTTGGCGATGAGCCTGCCAGATCCGGGACGGTCGTGACGGGGCCAGGCGAGAGCGACCAGGGCCCCACGGTCGGGAGCCACCACCCGAGTCATTGCCCTCTGGCCGCACCGAGCGGGCCGGCGGGATCAGGAAATGCGAGGATCCCCGCATGGCTGTTGACACGAATCCTGACGAGCTGGCCCGCATGGGTGATGGCGATCCCGACGAGGAGGTGGTGATGCTCAACCTCCTCCGCTACCGCGACCGGGCCGAGGCCGGTCACGGCGTTGACGGCATGAGCGGTGAGGAGGCCTACCGGGTCTACGGGAAGGCGTTCGCCGAGCTCGGCCCCCGTTTCGGGGGTGAACCCATCTGGATGGGCCGAGCGGGGGTGTCGGTCATCGGTGACGAGGCGTGGGACATCATCCTGCTCGTCCGCTACCCCACCCGGCGGCACTTCGTCGCCATGATCAACGACCCGGACTATCAGGCCATCGCCCCCATCCGAGCCGCGGCCCTGGCCGATTCCCGACTCGTCGAGTCGAGCCAACTCCTCCCCCGGCCAGGAGGCAACTGACATGACCGATCTCGGGAACCAACGCGGCCATGTTGGCCGGCACGTACCGCCACAAGGCATCGGCTCGGGCGATGGGTCGCGGCCAGCAGGATATTGAGACGGGCGACGATCTGAACTGTGCTTTGCTGGTCGGATGGAAGTCCGTCTGGCCGGCCCGGACCGGCACGTGCACTCGTGGGCGAGCGACATCGACGATCAGACCATGGCCCAGGCTGCCCGCACCGCACGCCTGCCCGTGGTCGCCGGTCGGGTGGCCCTCATGCCCGACGCCCACCTCGGCCTCGGAGCAACCGTCGGTTCGGTCGTTCCCACCGAAGGGGCCATCATCCCCGCCTGTGTCGGGGTCGACATCGGGTGCGGCATGGCTGGGGTTCGCACCGACCTCGACTCGGCTGACCTCCCTGACGATCTCGGGCCCCTGCTCAGCCGGATCGAACAGGTCGTGCCCGCAGGTGTCGGCCAGGCCCACACCCACACCGCCCGCCAGGCCGCCGAATGGCTGAGCAGCAACGAGCCACGCACCGATCTCGACCCGAAGCGGGCCAGAAAGGCCTCGCTCCAGCTCGGCACCCTCGGTTCAGGGAACCATTTCGTCGAGCTGTGCCTGGACGAGGACGAGACCGTCTGGCTGATGCTGCACTCGGGTAGTCGAGGAATCGGCAACCAGTTGGCCCAGTCGCACATCAGCACCGCCAAGACGGTCTCCAAGCGGATGGAGATCGGTCTCGAGGACCCCGACCTGGCCTACCTGCTCGAGGGCACTCCCGAGTTCGAGCACTATGTCACCGACCTGTTGTGGGCCCAGGACTACGCGGCCCAGAACCGAGACCTCATGGTCGACGCCGTGCTGCGCGAGCTCTTCGTCGCGGTGGGCAAGGGTCGCGAGCGCGAGCGCATCAACTGTCACCACAACTACTCGACCCGCGAGGTGCACGAGGGCCGTGAGCTCTGGATCACCCGGAAGGGTGCGATCCGGGCCGGCGCCGGTGAGCTCGGGATCATCCCCGGCTCGATGGGTGCCGCCTCGTACATCGTCGAGGGGCTCGGTAGCCCCGACTCGTTCGAGTCGTGCAGCCATGGTGCCGGCCGCCGCCTGTCGCGCACCAAGGCCAGGAAGCTCCTCAGCGAGGAGAGCCTGACCGAGGTCATGGGCGACCGGGTGTGGTTGGCCGACCGGGCCGGGAAGCTCGTCGATGAGCACCCCGAGGCCTACAAGGACATCGACCAGGTGATGGCCGACCAGGCTGATCTGGTGACCATCCGCACCCGCCTCACCCAGATCCTCAACTACAAGGGGTGCTAGCCCCGCGGCTGGTTCGTGGGGGTGCCACCGCCTGACTGGTTGCCTTCTGGTGGCAACTTGCGCAGGGGGGGAAGCTAGGCAGTGCCGCCGTCTATCTTGAGGATGGAGCCGGTGGTGTAGCTGGAGGCGTCGCTGGCGAAGTAGAGGGCCGCGCCCACTACTTCGTCGGCGTCACCGCCACGGCCCAGGGCGATGTCGTTCTCGGCCCGCAGGTTGAAGGCGTCCATGTCCCAGGCGGTGGAGATGTCGGTGAGGAAGGGCCCGGGCATGATGCAGTTCACCCGTACCTCGGGCCCATAGGCCTTGGCGAATGCCTCGGTGATCGCGTTGAGGCCGGCCTTGGCCCCGGCGTAGACCGTCTCGTGAGGGGTGGGCCGGATAGACGAGATACTCGACACATTGATGATCGAGCCGCCCCCGTTCTTCTGCATATGGTCGCCGGCGAGAGCCGACAAGCGGAACGGCCCCTTGAGGTTCACCCCCATGACCTTGTCGTAGAGGTCCTCGCCGACCTCGACCAGCGACGGATACAGGGGAGACATGCCAGCATTGTTGACCAGAACGTCCAGCCGGCCGAACCGTTCCAAGGTGGCGGTGATCAAGGTCTCGCACTGATCCCAGTGGCCGACATGGCAGGCGATGGGCAGGGCCTGGCGGCCGGTCTCAGCCTCGACCTGTAGGGCCAGGCGCTCACAGTTCTCGATCTTGCGGCTGGCGATGACCACATCGGCGCCGGCGCGGGCGAAGGCCAGCACCATCTCTTTGCCCATGCCCCTGCTCCCGCCGGTGACCACGCAGACCTTGTCGGTCAGGTCGAACATGGCCAGATCGGGATTGGCGCTGTCGTTCTCGTTGCTCATTCTTCCCCCTAGCTCACGTTCCATACGGGATCGTCGGACCCGAATGGTCCGGGTGCTCGATCCCACCGGGGTCCAGTGTCGCTCAGGTCGCCCACCGGGCGCACGTGGCGCAGGGTTCCGATCGGGCTTTCGTGCTTCTCGAGCAGGTCGGCGACCGCGGCTGGGTTGGGATCGGCAAGCCCGAGCGAGTCGACCCGAGGTCGCTGGTCGAGCCAGGCGCCCACCTGGGCCAGTGAGGTGCGCACCAGCCACGATCCGCCTTCCTCTGCTCGCCGGGACAGTGCCACCATGATCCCGAGGGCGAGCAACCAACCGGCCCCGTGGTCGAGGGCCTGGGCGGGGAGGGGCCTCGTGCCGGCCACCCCCGCGGCCGCGGCACCGGCTCGACCGATACCCGAGGCCGTCTGGACCAGGGAGTCGAAGCCTCGCCGCGACGACCACGGGCCGTCGTGGCCGAAGGCGGAGAGGCTCGCGTAGATGATGCCGGGCCGCAGCTCGGCCAACTCCTGGGGCGACAAGCCGAACTGGTCCAGGGCGTGGGGACGGTAGCCCTGGAGGAACACGTCGGCGTCGCCGGCGAGGCCGGTGAGTACGGCGAGATCGTCGGGTATGGCCAGATCGAGATGGCATGACCGCTTGCCCATCGAGGTGTCCGGGTAAATGGATTCGATGATGGGCAGGCGGGCCGCTCCGACCCGCACCACGTCGGCCCCGTGGCTGGCCAGGGTGCGACCACAAACGGGGCCGGCCAGAACCCTGGTCAGGTCGAGGACCCGCACCCCGCCCAACGGTCGTGCTCCGTCGCCGACTTGTTGAGTGGGCCCGTCGCCGAGGCGAACCACCTCGAGGGCGGGCAGAGCGGCGGCCGCCTGCCCTTGTGGGGTGGCCAACCATTCTTCGCGGGAGCGGAGCATGGCGCCGCAGGCCTCGGCCTCACCGAGGGCCGCTTCGAGGTTGGCCGCCTCCCAGTCGGTCGTGGCCTCGGCGATGACGGCATGGACGAGGTCGTCGCCCGGGTCGTCGATGCCGAGCACCCCCAGGGCCCGGGACCGATGGTGGGGGAAGTTGCAGTGGAGCTGGACCAGTCCACCATCGCCGGTGGGGTAGTAGCCCGATGCCGGGTCCCAGGGGTTGGTGGGGGGTTTGCCGTCGATGGTCAGGTAGCGCTCGGACCGGAAGGCGATGGCCGCGTGACGCCGATCAATGGTTGCCGTCTGGGCCCGCCCGGTCCGCTGCCGGAACAGCTCGCTGGCCGCCAGGGTTGACGATCCGGCGGCGCCGGCGGCCAGGCCGGTCACGTCGTAGATCGAGGGCAGGGCTTGGTCGGGCCCGGTGATGGTGAGACGCTCGAGGGCGTCTGGCGTTCCCCCGGCCTGGCCCCAGAAGTCGACGGCCGGATCGGTCATGAATCGCACCGTACCGGGGTTGTGCCTGGCTCAGGTTCGGAGGCGGCCGTGCCGGAAGTCCCGCGTCGACTCGTCGGCCGGGTGGAAGGTCTCCTGGGCTAGCTCCGATGCACCCACGTCGAGAGGCACTCCGAAGACGGTCACGGTCGTGACGAAGCGAAGCTGCCGCCCATCGAGGTCGAGCTCGACTTCGAGCACGGGGGTCTCGGGGTGGAGGGAAGGGTCGACCAGGTCGGCGAGGAACCCGGCCGCTTCGTTCATCGTCACGATGTTCCAGTGGCGGTCGACGACGATGGCCGGGGCGGGCACGTGAGCGGCCAGCAGTTGGTCGAGCACGACGAGGGCGGTGCTGGCAGGAGCCTCGTTCTCGTGGAACTCGGGGGCGTATCCCCCCACCAGAAGGAGTTGGGTTCGGTCCGTCCGGGCGGATCGGCGAGCTGAGGTGCAACGGGGGCGATCATGCCCTGGACGGTACGCCGGTGGGGTAGGGCTGGCCGTTACCTCGGAGGTTGGGGGGCGGTGGCCTGAGGAGTACGCGACCGCGGCATGCATCGCCGCGGGCCATCCCTCCAGGCCGTTTCCCACCCAGCTGTTCGCCGCGGGCGTGCGATCATGCCCTGGTGAGACTCATCGGGCGTACCCTGAACCAGATTCACTCACCGATCGGGGCGGCCCACGCCCTGCTGGGTGAGCGAACCAACGATCGAGCCCTGCTCGACCTCTCGCAAGCGGCGCCGTCGTACCCGACGGCTCCCGAGATCGCCGACCACATCGCGGCCGTCGCCCGGTCGGCCGACGGGGGCCGGTACTGCCCCCAACAGGGCCTGCCCGAGCTGGTCGATGTGTTCGCCGCTGAGCTCTCGGCCGACTACCGGGGCGAGGTCGACCCTCGCCAGGTGCTGATAACCGCCGGCTGCAACCAGGCTTTCTGTCTCACCGTTTCGGCGCTGGCCAACCCCGGCGACGAGATCATCCTGCCCCTGCCCTACTACTTCAACCACGACATGTGGCTGCGGCTCGAGGGCATGAACCCGGTCCACCTGCCCACGGGCCCCGACCTCGTGCCCGACGTCACCGAGGCCGCCCGGCTCATCACCGATCGCACCCGGGCGATCGTGTTGGTCACCCCCGGCAACCCCAGCGGAGTGACAGTCCCACCGGCCATCATTCACGCGTTCGCCGATCTTGCCGCCGATCGGAACGTGGCCTTGATCGTCGACGAGACCTACCGGTCCTTCCGCTCGACCACCGAGCCGGCCCACGACCTCTTCGCCCGGCCCGGCTGGGACGACCACGTCATCAGCCTGCACAGCTTCTCGAAGGACCTCGCCATCCCCGGCTACCGGGTGGGGGCGGTGGCTGGTGGGCCCGGTCTGGTCGCGGAGGTCATGAAGCTGCTCGACTGCGTGGCCATCTGTGCGCCCCGCATCGGGCAGGAAGCGGTGATTGCTGGTCTGAGCCGAGCGGGTGATTGGCGCCGGGCCCAGGTGGCCCGCATCGCCGCCGCGCAGAAGATCTTCGAAGAGACGGCTGCCCAACCCGGTGGTTTCGAGCTGATCACCGCCGGAGCCTTCTTCGGTTGGGTACGTCACCCGTTCGAGGGTGAGTCGACCGAGTCGGTGGTGCGGCGCCTGGTGGTCGACCACGACGTGCTCACCATTCCGGGCACCGCCTTCACGCCCACCGACGAACGGTTCATTCGGTTCTCGTTCGCCAACCTCGACTCCGATGACTTCGCCGAGCTCGGCCTCCGCCTGGGGGAGATGAGCTAGGCGAGGCTTCCCGGCGCCACTGCCCTCTCGTTGGCCTCTGGAGTGCCGCCACCTCGGGCCGCGAGTTGCGCCCTTCGCCGCTGGCAGGCGGCGGAATCCACCAGCTCAGTCCGGGTCGCCTCAGAATGACTCATGCCGGTCGCCTCCAGCCCACGCTGGGCCCGTTCCACCCCCAACCACCCCGCTCGCCTACCCCGCAGGCAATCGTCACCGTTCCCTCGCCGGGTGACCATCAGGGCATGACAACCACCAGTGTCCTCACCTGGTCCAACCCCACGACGACCTCCACACCAGAACGCCGTCTCCGGCTCGTGCTCGCCGCCAACGCCACCACGTCCGTGGGGTTCGGCCTGGTGGGAGCCTTCGCCACCAACCCGGTCGCCGAGCACCTTGGCGTCGACCCTGTCCGGGTCGTTCGTCTCGTGTCGATCGGCCTGGTCCTGTTCGGTCTCGACGTGGCGCTCACCGCCCGGACATCAACCGAACGGCTGACCGCCGGAGCGCTCCTCGTGTCCCTCGCCGACTGGGTGTGGGTCGCCGCCACCGTCGTCGTGCTCACCCTCGGCCTCCTGTCGACCGAAGGCGCGGTGATCATGGGCCTCATCGGGTTGGGCGTCGCCGGCTTCGCCGTCCTCCAACTCCTCCTGCGCCGCCGACCAACTGGGCAGTAGCTCCGAGGCTCACGCCACGAAAGGGGAGATCATGCACGTCCGTCAGCGTTTCCTCGAGTACGCCCGCATGATCACCGACAGGCTCGAGCAGGGTTGCCCCGAGCACGATGGCGAGTTCGCGGGCATGACCTGGACCGAGGCCCCCAACCGGGACCTCTTCGCCCGGCCCGGCTGGGACGACCACGTCATCAGCCTGCACAGCTTTTCGAAGGACCTCGCCATCCCCGGCTACCGGGTGGGGGCGGTGGCTGGTGGGCCCGGTCTGGTCGCGGAGGTCATGAAGCAGCCCGACCGCGTGGCCATCTGTGCCTGGTGGTCGACCACGGCGTGTTCACCAAGACCTGGGCTGGGGCCGAACTCGAGCAGATGACCCCCGCTGACCAAGATGAGACCTTCAGGCGGTGTGGCCGGTCCCGGTGGAGTCGGTCGGTCCGCCCTGGGACCGGATCAGATAGACGCGGTCTTCGAGCTTGCCGATCATGCGGTAGATCGTCCACAGGTTGTTGGCCTGAACCACCCGAAAGGGCACGACACCCATCGCCTCCACGAACTGGTCCCGGTCCCGGTTGAGGCGGGCGGCCCGCAACAGCCTCTTCTCGCCGTCCTCTGGCTCGAGCAGATGTTCGAGCCACTCAGACCCCACCCGGTCGACCGACTCGATCACGAATCCGGCCTGCTCGACGATCCGTTCGAACAACCCGATATCAAGACGTTCAGGCACCTGAGCCAGATCCGCACACAACCGAGCCGATTCCGCCGGTTCCAGCAATGGTGTGGCAAAGACGTCATGGATCACCATCACCCCGCCCGGCTTCAACACCCGCCGGCACTCACCGAGCGCCCCCTCGAGATCCGCGACATGGCCCATCATGTCCCGCGAGAAGACCGCCTCGAAGGTGTCATCACCCGCCGGGATGGCATCGATCGACCCGATCCTGCTCTCAACGAGGTGACCGTGCTCATGGTCGGCGATCGGTTCGGCCCCGGCGTCGATGTTGGCTTGGACCGGATCGACCGACAGCACCCGAACCCCGAACCGTTCAGCGAGGTCAAGGGCCTGGGCGCCATCGCGTCCTCCGATATCGAGGACATGGCTGCCCGGGCTGATCCCCCAGGCCCCCAAGGTCTCGTACATCGATGTGCGAGGCCTCGGGCCCAGGCTGGAGTCGGTCTTCGCAATAGCGTCCTCCCACTCCATACCCCAATCGCCATACATCTGTTCAACCGTCAACGGAACACTGAACCCATCAGCCATTCCCCAAGGCTACGGACGCCAGGTTCACAAACTCGATCGACTCTGAAGTGGGTGCCGAATCCTCGCCATGTGACGGCTAGCGGCCTCCCCAGTAGCGTCGAGGCACGCCACCAAGGGGGAGAACATGCACGTCGGCTACCCGGTCGCATTCCAGAACCCGCAGGACGCACCCTGATGGCCCTGCGCACCCCCATTTGCGACCACCTCGGCATCCTGCACCCCATCTTTGGCTTCGCCCACGATGTCGCCACCGTCGCCTCCATCACCAATGCCGGCGGGTTCGGTGTCTACGGGGCCACCCGCCGCTTCCCGAACGAGATCCGCGAAGAGCTGGCCGAGATCCGGCGGCTGGTCGGCGACAAGCCCTTCGGGGTCGACCTGGTGATGCCCCCAGGCATGCCCGAGCACAACAGTCGTGACGACATCGAGGCCGCGATTCCGGCGGGGCACAAGGAGTTCGTGCAGGGCCTGGTCGACAAGTACGAGGTTCCCGATCCCTCGGGGCCGGGCGCCCGCACCCGCTTCATCCGCTCGTCCGAGATCGAGGCCGAGCAACTCGAGGCCGTCATGGCGAGCGAGGTCAACCTGTTCGCCTGTGGCATCGGCGCTCCCCGCGACGCCGTCGAGCGGGCCAAGGAGATGGGCAAGACCACCCTGGCCCTCATCGGTAGTCCCCGGCACGTGCGTCGGGCCCTCGACGCCGGGGTGGACATGTTGGTGGCCCAGGGCTACGACGCGGGCGCCCACACCGGCCCCATCGGGACCTTCTCCCTCGTCCCGAAGATCGTCGACCTGGCGGGCGACATTCCGGTCCTGGCCGCGGGAGGAGTGGCGACCGGTCGACACATCGCCGCCTCGCTCGCCCTCGGCGCCCAGGGAGTCTGGATGGGTACTGCCTGGATGCTCACCGACGAGTACGTCGCCCACATGAACCCCATCGCGGTCGACAAGATGCTGGCCGCCGGCATCGGCGACACGGTGATCACCCGGAGCGAGAGCGGCAAGACGTTCCGACAGATCCGCACCTCCTGGAGCGACGAGTGGGAGGCCGACGACGCGCCCAGCCCCCTCAAGATGCCCTACCAGGACGTCCTGGTCGGCGACCTGCTGGGCGCCATCGACGAACACTCGGTCGCTCCGCTGGTACACGCGGGGGCCGGACAGAGCGTTGGCTACTTCGACGAGGTCGTACCGGTGGCCGACCGGATGGCCGGCCTTCTGGCCGAGGCCGACACCGCCATTGCCCGCCAGATGGGGATCCGGGGCGAGTGACGCCGCCCGGGGCCGCGAACCGGTCAAGCTAGGGGTATGCGAACGAAGCGGATCGCTCCCCTCCTGGTGCTCGTCATGGTGGCCGCGGCCTGTGGTTCTGACTCGGGTGGAGTCGGGACGGCCGACACCACCATCGATGTCGGGGACCCCTCGGCCTCGACGACCACGGCTGTCGCCTCGCCAACGACGGTAGAGCCGTCTCCTTCCAGCCCGACCACGACCGAGGTTCCCGTCGTCGCCACGGCCGACCCCCAGCTCACTCCCATCCCCGCCGCCGAACTGGCCGGCGAGGACTTCGATATCGGACCGCTCGAGGGCACCGAGGTCGGTGTCCGTTCGGTTCGGTTCGACGACACTCTGAACGCCCGCCTCATGCCCGGCAGCGACCAGCCGGTCGTCGTCGAGCTCGACCCCACCGACTCCGGGCTCCTCATGACCGGGCGCAAGCGGCTCCTGCCCCGGTCCTCCTGGTGGGAGCTCGACCTCGGAGCCAATGGCTTCGTCTGGGCCAGCTCAGCCTTCTTGGCCCCGATGGCGGCAACCCGCGACGACACGGCATGGGTGATCGAACGGCTCGACGGTGAGATCCCGTTCGCGACTGAGCTCGACGACCTCGGCCAGACGGTGGCTGCGGTCTACGCGGACTTCGATGGTGCGGAACCCTCGATCGTGGTCGTGGTTGAAGGCTCGGTCGGCGATCTCGGCGAGATCACCATCGATGTCTCCAATTACCCCGATGACGCCTTGGCCGGCGACCGGCTGGTCATCTTCGCCGCCCCCGGCGAGGGCGGCTTCGGCTTGAAGAGCGTCGAAGCCACCGCTCTTTGCCGGCGGGGCCTCACCGAGGAGGGCGAGCTCTGCGTCTGACCCGCCTTCTCATCGGTCTGGCTCTCATGGCCGGATTCCTCGGTGTCCCCCTCGCGGCGCCCGCTGCTGGGTGCAGCTGTGTGCCCGTCACCGGTTGGAGCCTCGATGGTTCCAGCGCCGCGGTGGTGGCGACGGTCATTGACCGCCAGGGAGATTGGTACACACTGGAGGTCACCGGGGACCTGCTGGGCAACGTGGCGGACACCATCGAGGTGGTGTCGCCCGGCCAAGACAGCGCGGGTTGCGGTTTCACGTGGGAGGTGGGCGACGAGGTCGCCACGCTTGTCCACTCGAGTGAGGGCCAGGGCGCGGTGGGCCTCTGCTCGATCACCGACGAAGTCACCCTCGCGGCCGCGGTCATGGATGCTGAACTCCCCGAAGGTCCTCCCACCCAGATGGCCTTCGAGGGGGCCCCGGCCACGACGACTGTTGGTCGGCTCCTGGCTCAGGTGATCATCATCAGCCTCGGCTTGTTCGTCGGCTGGCGGGTCCTGCGCTGGCGGTCGGCCCGATCCGAGGGCGGCTCATGAGACCGGTGGTCCACGATCTGGTGATCCGGGGTGGCACCGTCGTAACCGGGGGCGGGACCCACGAGACCGATATCTGGGTACGCGACGGTGTCATCGATCAGCTCGGAGGCTCGGGTCGGGCCGGCCGCGAGATCGACGCCACCAGCCGGTGGGTGCTGCCGGGGGGAATCGATCCCCACGTTCACCTCACCCCTCCCTCCAGCCGTGAGGGGGGCTGGACGTGGGTGGATGACTTCCGGTCGGGTACCGAGGCTGCCCTGGCCGGAGGGGTGACCACCGTTGGCAACATCACCTTTCCCGATCCCGGCTCGGACATGCGCACCGCGCTCGAGCGTGATGAGGCGGTCGCGGCCGAGCTCAGTCTGTGTGACACCTTCCTCCACCCGGTGCTGCTCGACGCCGACGACACCAACCTCGACCAGATTGCCGGACTCCAATCGGACGGATACACCAGCCTCAAGATCTTCCTGTCGTTCCACCGATTCGATCGTCAGGTCGGGCGCTACCTGGACGCGATGCGACGAGTGGCCGCCGCCGGCGGGGTCGCGCTGGTGCACTGCGAGGATGCAGCCATCATGTCCTGCTGTTGCGAGATCCTTCGCGAGGAGGGAAGGACCGGGGTCGAGTTCTACCCGGAGGCCCGTCCCGTTCGGGCTGAGGCGGTGGCCACCCATCGGGCCATTGCCTTCGGGGAGACCACTGGCTGCCCGGTCTATGTCGTCCACCTGGCATCGTCCGAGGCCTTGTTCGCCTGCCGTGACGCCCGCAGCCGGGGTGTTCCCGTCCACGTCGAGACCCGGCCCCTCTATCTCCACCTGACCCGCGAACGCTTCCTCGACCCGGATGGTGCCAAGTATTCCGGCGCGCCCCCTCTGCGTGATCAGTTCGATCGTGATGCCTTGTGGTCGGGGATCGGATCGGGTGATGTCGAGGTGGTGGCCACCGATCATGCGCCGTGGACACTTGAACAGAAGCTCGACCCGGCCACCGACGCCACCGATCTCCGCCAAGGGGTGTCCGACCTCGAGACCTGTCTGCCCATGCTCTGGTCCGAAGGGGTACGGCCGGGTCGCATCAGTGTGGAGCGTTTCGTCGAGGTGACCTCGACCAACCCGGCCAAGCTGTTCGGTCTATACCCCCGGAAGGGCACGATCGCAGTGGGTGCCGACGCCGACCTCGTGGTATGGGACCCCGAAGCCGAGCGGGTGATCGACGGCGCGTCGATGCTGGGCAACGCCGACTACTCGGTTTACGACGGCTGGGAGGTGACCGGCTGGCCTCAATACACGATCCTGCGGGGAGAAGTCATGGCCGAAGGCCAGACGATTGTGGGCTCCGCCAACCAGGCCAGAAGCGTGCCCCGAGGCCCTTACCGGGCCCTCTGACGCCTGATCAACCGATCTTCACGGGGAGTTCGCGGGGGCCACGGATCTGGCCGGCGGACCAGCGGACGTCACCGTTGAGCTCGAAGTCGGGGACCCGGGCCAACCATTCCTCGACCGCGATGCGTAGCTCCATGCGGGCCAGGTTGGACCCGATGCAGCGGTGGATGCCCAGACCGAACGCCGAGTGGCGGTTCTTGGCCCGGTCGACCACGAACTGGTCGGCGTCGTCGAAGGCTTCGGGGTCGCGGTTGGCCGCGGGGAAGGGGAGTAGCACCCAGTCGTTGGCCTTCATCTGCTGGCCGCCGAGCTCGACGTCCTGGGCCACGATGCGGGCCATGGTGACCGGTGCATAGAAACGGAGGAGCTCCTCGACGGCGAAGGGAATGACGTCGGGGTCGTTGATGATCCGATGCCGATCATCGGGGTTCTGGGCCAGGTGCCAGAGACTCGAGCCGATGGCCGACCATGTGGTGTCGATGCCGGCGATGAGCAGGAGGGCCATGCTGCCGCGGACGTGCTCGTGGCTGAGCGGCCCGTCGTCGACGCGGATGTCCATCAGGAACTGGGTGAGGTCCTCGCGGGGGTTCTGGCGGTGGTCCTCGATGACGGCGTCGAGGTAGTACTCGAGAGACTCCTCTTCGGGCAGGTCGTACTCGGCGCCCGGGGTCTCGATGATCCGGTGGATGAAGCCGCGGAACTTGTCGCCGTCCTCGGCGGGGACGCCGAGCATCTTGGCAATGACCCGTACCGGGATGTGCTGGGTGTATCCCAGGGCGGCATCGACCTCGGTGGGGTCATCGGCCAGCAACTCGTCGAGCAGCTCACGACAGACCTCGCGGGTGGTCTCCTCCCACGGGTCAATGGCCTTGGGGGAGAACGCCGGTAGGAGGAGGCGCCGGGCGAAGGTGTGGAACGGGGGGTCGGAGGTGATGGGAGGCGCACCACCGAGGCCGGGGTCCTCCTCGGGCTTCTGGGGTGACACGATCACGCCGACAGAGCTGAAGTGGTCAGTGTCGTGGGCGATCTCGGTCACGTCTTCGTGACGCACCGGCAGCCATGTGCCACCGAACCGGTCCGAGTGAGCTACCGGGCAAACTTCGCGCAGCATGTCCCAGATCTCCGGCGCCCGAGGGCCGTACTGAGGGTCGGTGTGATCGAAGTCGGTAGTCCAGTCAGTTACCGGTGGGCGTTGTGCGTCACTCATGTTTCGGACCGTAAGTCAAACGCCAGTCGGAGGCAATTGCTCTCGATGCCGGTACCTTGGCGGTCACCTCGTCGGGTCGAGCCCGGCGGAGCCGCCACCTGTGGACCTCCACGAAGTCGGCTCATCCCCAGCCACCAAGTGGAGAAAACCAGTTGCCCCCCACCTTCGTCGATCTCGGCGTACCCTCTGACCTTGCGCGCGTTCTGGCCGATCGCGGCGCGACCCATCCCTTCCCTGTCCAGGAGGCCACACTTCCCGACGCCCTGAACGGGCGCGACGTTTGTGGCAAGGCCCCTACCGGCTCGGGCAAGACCCTGGCCTTCGGAATCGCCACCGTCGCAGCCATCGATCGGGCCCGACCCAACCAGCCCCACGGCCTGATCCTGGTGCCCACCCGCGAGCTGGCCAACCAGGTCCGCGATGAGCTCCAGCCAATGGCCGAGGCCCGCGACCTCAGTGTCACCGCGGTCTTCGGCGGTACCGGCTACGAGAAGCAGCTTCGGGCCCTGCGCAAGGGGGTCGACATCATGGTCGCCTGCCCGGGGCGCCTCGAGGATCTTCTCCAGCGGGGCGACGTCGACCTCGGCCGAGTCACCATGTTGGTGGTCGATGAGGCTGATCGGATGGCCGACATGGGCTTCCTGCCCGCGGTGAAACGTATTGCCGACGAGACCAGCGAGGACCGTCAGACCCTGTTGTTCTCCGCCACCCTCGACGGTGACGTTGATGTGCTCGTCAAGCGCTATCAGCACAAGCCCTGCCGCCACGAGGTGGCCGGAACCGAGGACGAGCAGGGTGAGATCGATCACCGATTCTGGAAGGTCGAGCGCGAGGAACGAGTCACCCTCGCGGCCCGCCTCGTCGACCGGCACTGGCCGGCCATCGTGTTCTCGCGTACCAAGCATGGCGCCGACCGCCTGACCCGTCAGCTCAACAAGGCCGGGGTCGATGCGGTACCCATCCACGGGAACCGGTCCCAGGGCCAGCGCGAGAGGGCCCTCAAGGAGTTCGCCGATGGTCGAGCCCAGGCTCTCGTTGCCACCGACGTCGCCGCCCGCGGGATCCATGTCGACAATGTCGGCCTGGTCATCCACTTCGATCCGCCGGCCACCGACAAGGACTACGTCCACCGCTCAGGTCGTACCGGGCGGGCCGGAGCCGACGGGCTGGTTGTCTCCCTCGTGACGGCCGAGAAGGCCGCGGCGGTCAAGGGTCTCCAGCGGGATCTCGGCGTGGACCGGGTCCTCGAGCCGGTCGACGACGACGTCCTCGAGGGGGGCTCGATGCGGCCCCGCCCCAAGCGTGCGGAGCCCACGGTCAAGATCTCGTCGAACAAGCCCGGTCGCAACGGATCTTCGAATGGCAAGGGTCAGTCCGGGAAGGGTCGGGCCCAGTCCGGGAAGGGTCGGGCCCAGGCGGGCGGCGAGGATGATCGCGACCCCAAGCCCAAGAAGCCCCGCAAGGGGCCCAAGAACCGGGCCCGGAACCGCCCGGCCAAGGGTTCTCCGTCCAAGGGCCAGGCCAACCACCGGGGCGGGGGTCGCCCCAAGGCCAAGGCGGCCTCAGGGGGCGGCTCGAGCTCTGGCCCCAATGGCTCCGGTGGCGGTCAGCACAAATCCAGCGGATCGAGGGGCCAGGGGTCGGGTAACAGCCGACGCTCGTCCGGCCCCAGTCGTTCGGGTCGCCGCTAGGAGCTTTGATGGTCAGCTGAGCTCGAGGGTCCGGTTGATCAGGTCGGCCAGTTCGTCGGTCTCTGCCGTGTCGTGATCACGGGCCAGACGGTCGGCCTCCTCGGCCAGATCGTCCAGCTCGACGTCACCCACGTGGGGGCTGTTGCGGAGGATCTCGGCGAAACTGGCCACCACCACAGCGACCTGGAAGTCGTCTTCGGTGTCGTTCCAGTCATGCTCGACGTCCCGCAGGTCGATGTCCTCGTCGATCTCTTCGATAGCACCCGTCTCGGGGTCTTCCCACCTCAGGGACACCACGCCGATCTCACCACGGTCGTCGAGATCCACCCCCCGCTCGAGCTCTATCTCGTAGATGGCGGTGACCTGATGGCCCGAGCCCAGCTCTCCGGCGTCAACGTCGTCGTTCCGGAAGTCAGAGTCGCGGACACCCCGGTTCTCGAAGCCGATGAGGCGGTAGGCCTCGACCACCTCGTCATCGAACTCGACCTGGATCTTGGCGTCCTTGGCGATGGTGACGAGAACGGCCGCCAGCTCGTCCTCGAAGAAGCGCTCGGCCTCGTCGTCGGTGTCGATGTAGGCGTAGAAGCCGTCACCTTCATCGGCGAGCTGCTCCATGGTCTCGTCATTGAAGTTGCCCATTCCGTAGCCGACGGTCACCAGCTGGATGCCCTGATCGGCATCGTCGCGGATCATGCGGGACAGCTCGTGGGGATCGGTCACGCCGACATTGGCCACACCATCGGAGGCGAGCACCACCCGGTTCACCCCTCCGTCGACGAAGGCTTCACGGGCCAGGTCGTAGCCGGTGCGCAGACCCGCCTCGAGGTTGGTCGAGCCCCCCGGTTGCAGCCGGTCGATGGCATCGAGGATCTCGTTGCGGTCCTGGACCGGAGTCGGCTCGAGGGCGATGCCCGCATCACCGTCGTAGGTCACGATGGCCACGGTGTCGTCGTCGTCGAGGCCGTCAACCAGGATCTCGAGTGATTCCTTGACCAGCCCGAGCCGGTCGTCACGATCCATCGAGCCCGAGGTGTCGACGACGAACACCAGAGAGGCCTGTTCCCGGTCATCTTCGCTGACGATGGCACCCTGGACACCGACCCGAACGAGCACATTGTCCCGAGCGAACGGCGACGGGCCACCATCGACGCTGATCTCCAGACCCCGGCGGCGGTCGCGGTAGTCGTAGGAGAAGGCGTTCACGTACTCCTCGACCCTGACCGACTCGGCCGGGGGGAGCACACCCTCGGTCAGCCACCGGCGACCGACGGTCCACGATCCGGTGTCCACATCGAGGGCGAACGTCGACAGGGGGTCGAGGTCGGTATCGACGAAGTCCCGGATGCCGTAGTCCTCGAAGGTGTTGTCCTCGAGCCGGCTGTTGTCGGGTTCCACCTCGGGTGGGGCGAACAGGCCCTCGGCATCCTCTTCGGCATCCACCGACGCCGATCTCGACCCTGACTCGTCGGAGGACTCGGAGACAGCTTCTTCGGCGGCATCCTCATCGATCCCGCCGGCAAACACTGACTCGTCGTCACCCGAGTCGGCAACACCCGACTCGTTGCTGTCGTCCTCCCTGCCGGTGTCGTTGGTGCTTCCGGACTCATCGGAACTCGATCCGCCACAGGCCGAGGCCACGAGAGCGACGGTGAGGGCGATGATGAGGATCCGGCCGAGGATCGAGTGGGGTCCCGTGTTGGTGTTCATGCTGGCTGTGACGACCAGCTGGTCGGTCCGGTTCCCGATCGGTTGTTGCAGAGTCGTGACGGAGGAGCTGAAGAGAGCCTCGGCCGTCACGCCAACGACGGCGAGGGGTTGGGGTTGTTCACCGAACTGGTCGGTCCCGACACATCTCGCTACGGCGAGTAGGGCCGGCGAAGCCTGCTAGTTGATCATCCGCTCGTGGCCCTCCCAGTAGGGCTTGCGTAGTTCGGTCTTGAGGATCTTGCCCGACGGGTTGCGCGGAATCTCGGCCATGCGCTCCACCGAGGTCGGGCACTTGTAGTGGGCCAAATTCTCCCGGCAGTAGGCAATGAGGGCCGCCTCGGTGGGGTCGGCGTCGGCGGCCGGCGTGATGATCGCCTTCACCGTCTCGCCCCATTTCTCGTGGGGAACACCGATGACCGCGACGTCAGCGATCTCGGGATGGGCCATCAGAGCGTTCTCGATCTCGGCCGGGTAGACGTTCTCGCCGCCGGAGACGATCATGTCCTTCACCCGGTCGTGGATGAAGAGGTAGCCCTCTCGCATGTAGCCGGCGTCACCGGTCCGGAACCAGCCCCGGCCGTCTTCGTCGAGGCCTTCAGGGAACGCCTCGGCGTTGGCCTCGTCGTTGGCCCAGTAGCCCTTCATGTTCTGGATCGTCTTGCACCAGATCTCGCCGACCTCACCGTCGGACACGTCCTGGAGTGTCTCGGGGTTGACGATGCGGAGCTCGACGTCGCCCCACGGCTGGCCGGCCGAGCGTAGGAGATCGGCCCGGGGGCCGCCCGGGTCGTGGTCATCGGCCCGGAGAATGGTGACCCCACCGGTGGTCTCGGTGAGCCCATAGGCCTGAACGAACTTGCATCCCATGGCGTCCATGGAGCCGACCAGAACTTCCGCGGTGATGGGGGAGGCGCCGTACACGATGGCTCGCATGGTCGAGAAGTCGGTTCCCGCCATATTGGGCATCATCAGCATGAACTGGAGGACGGCGGGTACCAGCAGGGCGTTGGTGATGCCGTACTCGGGGATGAGATCGATGACTGCGGCGGGATCGATGTCGCGCAACAGCACGTTCGACCCGCCGTTGTACAGCCCGACCACACCCCAGCCGCTGCCGGCGATGTGGAAGAGCGGCATGGCGACGAGGTTCACGCTGTCCTCGTCGAAGTACCACTCGGCGGAGGCGGCGGGGAGCATCTCGAAGAAGTTCTTGTTGGTCAGCTCGACCCCCTTGGGCAGGCCGGTCGTGCCCGAGGTGTAGAGCTGGTAGCAGGTGTCCTCCCACCCACTCTCGACGGCGGGATCGTCGGTGGCTTGCCCGTCGATCCACTCCTCATAGGTGGGGTGGGCGTCGGATGATCCGATGACAACGATCTTGGTGACCGAGCTCAGGTCCATCTTGTCGAGGTGGCCGACGAACTCGTGGCCGATCAGCAGCACTCTGGCCTCGGCGTTGTTGAGGATGTACTCCATCTCGGGTGGAGCGAGGCGCCAGTTCACGGCCACCGTGACCGCGTTGACCTTGCCGGCCCCGAACAGGAAGGTGAAGTACTCAGGGGAGTTCTTGTCGAGGAACGCCACCCGGTCCTGGGAGCCGACCCCGGCCGCCTGCATGGCGTTCGCCACCTGGTTCGACTCGGTTTCGAGCTCGGTGTAGGTCCAGGACCGGTCTTCACAACTGAGCGCGGTCTTGTCGGGTCGCTCATGGGCGTTCACCCGGGTGATGTCTCCGATCGACCTGATTGCATTGCTCATCGGTGGCCCCTTCCGGTCACTCCGTCGAGGTTTCGGCCAGTGTGGCAGGAGTCATGCGAGACTGGCTATCTCACGAGCCACGAACCGACGAGGAGAGCACGCCATGGCCCACGATCAGGTCAAGCCCGACACCCTGAACGACGTTGGTGTTCTGAAGCGGCGGGAGATCGAGGCCCGTATCGTGAAACCCCTCCTCGAACGGCTGGGCGAGGAGTTCGGCCAGGAACGCGTCCAGGAGCTCGCCAGCGAGGTCGTGGTCGAGGTGGCCCAGGGCCAGGGGGCTGAGCTGGCCGGCCATCTGGGGGGCAACGACCTCCAGACGTTCGCCGATTCCATGGAGAACTGGACCAAGGGGGGTGCTCTCGAGCTCGAGATCGTCGAGCAGAGCTCCGATGTCTTCAAGTTCAACGTCACCCGCTGCCGCTATGCCGAGATGTACCGCGACCTGGGCATGCCCGAGCTCGGCGCCCATCTGTCGTGTGACCGCGACGGCACGATGGTCGAGGGCTTCAACCCCGACATCGAGTTCACGCGGACCCAGACCATCATGAAGGGTGCCATCCACTGCGACTTCGTCTACCGCCTCCCGGCCGGCGGCGGGGACTGACCCGGCCAGGCGGGCCGAGCGTCAGTCCTACTGCTCCCAGAATCGGAACTCGAACGCTCCGAGTCGAACCCACTGCCTAGGCACGTCGACCAACTCCACCAGCCCGTACACGGTGTCCCAGAACAGTGCGTTCACCGGGTCGATCAGCCATAGCGCGCCGATCAGGACCAGGATCCCGTAGCGGCCCACCGGCGCTATCTGCCGGCGGATCGCCGGCGACAGATGAGGCTCGATGGCCCCGTACCCATCGAAGGGCGGGATGGGGAGCAGGTTCAGTACCAGGGCCGCGGCCTGGAGGGCGCCCAGGAAAGACAGCGCCACCACCAGAGACGGACGCTCAGCGGAGGAGACCCACCCGAGCCCCACCGGCGCCAGAACGATGATCCCGAACAGGAGGTTGGCTGCCGGGCCGGCCAGCGACACGGCGGTCAGGTGCCACCGGTTGGGGATCTGGCGGCGATCGATCCAGACCGCACCACCCGGCAGGCCGAAGCCGCCCATCAGGACGAAGAGCACCGGCATGCCGATGGAGAGCATGGGCTCGGAGTACAGGCGAGGGTCGAGGGTCAGGTAGCCGCGGGCGGCCACCGAGTGATCCCCGGCCCGCCACGCGGTGTACGCGTGGGCGAACTCGTGCAAGGTCAGTGACAGCACCCAGCCGACCACGACGAACGCGAATACGTAGAACCGGCTCGCCACCTGCTGGTTCCACAGGAGGAACCCCAACCCGGCCGTGGCCCCGACGATCAGGCCGAAGGCCGGACCGGGCTGGACGGGGGAGGCGGTGGGGTCGATGGACTGGGTCACCCGAACAGTGTGCCCGCCAGATGTCAGTCGACCACGGGGCTAGATTCCCCGCCATGGAAATCAATGATCGAGTGGCAGTCATCACCGGCGGAGCCGGCGGCATCGGATCGGCGGTGGCCCGACGTTTCGTGGCCGACGGGGCGCGGGCCATTGTCGTGGTCGACCGCGACCAGGCCGCCTGCGACTCGTTGGCCGAGGAGCTTCGGACCGCGGGGGTCCAGAGCTTCGGCCGGGGGATGGACGTGACCGATGAGGCAGCCATCAAGCAGCTCGTCGACGACGTCGAGGATCAGTTCGGCCCCATCGACATCTTCATGTCGAACGCCGGCGCCGGAGCCGAAGGAGGGATCGACGCCAGCAACGAGGCCTACCAGTCCCAGTGGGAGCTCCACGTTCTGGCCCACCTGTACGCGGCGCGGGCCTGCATCCCGTCGATGACCGCACGGGGAGAGGGCTACCTCGTCCAAACGGCCAGTGCCGCGGGCCTGTTGGCCGCTATGGGATCGGCGCCGTACACGGTCACCAAGGCGGCCTGCATCTCGCTGGGCGAGTACCTCTCGATCACCCACGGTGATGACGGCATTCGGGTGTCGGTGCTGTGTCCGCAGGGTGTGAACACGGCCATGGCCCCCCGCCAGCTGGGCGACGGCGGTACCGACGGCATCATCGAGGCCGACGAGGTGGCCCAGGTCGTGGCCGACTCCATCCGTGACGAACGGTTCCTGATCCTGCCCCACCCCGAGGTCCAGACCTATGTCGAGCGCAAGGCCACCGATCGAAACCGTTGGCTGGGGGGTATGCGCAAACTCCGGCGACGCAGCCTCGAGCTCAACGAATCCGGCGCCGGCCTCGGAGGCTGAGATGGGTGCACTCGACGGGGTGAGAGTGGTCGACCTGTCGACCCTGATCCAGGGCCCTCAGGCCGCGGCCATGCTCCATGACCTGGGGGCCGAGGTCATCAAGGTCGAGCTGCCCGAGGTGGGTGACCTGGCCCGATGGATCACGGTCTCCGACGACGACCCGCGGGCGCCCGTCTTCGAGGCCAACAACCGGGGCAAGCGCTCGATCACCCTCGACCTGCGTCAACCGGGCGGCAAGCGGGCTCTCGAGAAGCTCATCGAGACCACCGATGTCCTGATCTCCAATTTCGTTCCCGGCACGCTCGAGTCGTGGGGCCTCTCCTACGAGGAGCTCTCGACCATCAACCCCCGGCTGGTCTACGCCACGGGGTCGACCTACGGACCCGAAGGCCCCCTGGCCCAACGGGAGGGGGCCGACACCGTCGGGCAGGCCTGGGGCGGGCTCATCTCGACCACCGGCACCGTCGATGGCGACCCAACGCCCATCGGGGCGCTGATCGCCGACCACTCGGGATGCCAGAACATGGTCACCGGGATCTTGGCCTCGCTCCTCCACCGGGAGAAGAGTGGTGAGGGCCAGCGGGTCGATGTCAGTCTCTTCGGCGGCATGGTCTGGGCCCAGGCCTCCGAGCTCACCTACACCATGCTCCACGGTGAGTCGCTCGGCCCGTCCAACCGCGGCCATCCCCTCATCCGCGGCCTGCTCCGCATGGTGCCCACCTCCGACGGTTGGATCCAGCTGGTCGGTGTCCCGCCCCATCTCTGGGACGGCTTCTGTCGGGTGATAGACCGCGAGGACCTGATCGAGCAAGAGCGGTTCCGGAGCCTGTTCATGAAGGTCGAGGACCTCGACGAGCTCCGCCGGCTCGTGGACGAGATCTTCCCGACCCGGACCACGGCCGAGTGGTGCGAACGGCTGGCCGCCGAGCACCAGCGGTTCGCTCCGGTGCGCAACCACACCGAGGTGGTGGCCGACGACGACGCCGTCCTGAACGGCTACCTCCGCGAGGTCGACCATCCCGAATGGGGGACGATGCGGACAATCGGCTCGCCCATCCGCATGAGTGCCACCCCCACCGCTCCCGCGGTGGTGGCCCCTGACCTGGGCCAACACACCGAAGAGGTGCTGCTGGAGGTCGGCTTCACCTGGGAGGACATCGCCCAGCTCCAGGCCGACGGCGCGTACTAGGTTGTCGCCGCCTCACGGCGGACCGTCGCCGGATTGGTCAGTGCGCACCTCAGGGGTTGTCGCCGCCTCACGGCGGACCGTCGCCGGATTGGTCAGTGCGCACCTCAGGGGTTGTCGAGATCCAGAACCAGGGGGGCGTGGTCGCTGGGCCGCTCACCGGCTCGCTCGTCGGTGTCGATCCAGACGCCGGTGGATCTGGAGGCCACGTCGGGCGTCACCAGGGCGAGATCGATCCTCAGCCCCTGATTCTTCTCGAACTGCCCCGGCCGGTAGCTCCACCAGGTGAACGTTTCGGGTTCGGGGAGGTGGCGGCGGGTGACGTCGATGAGGCCCCGGTCCAGCAGGGCGTCGATGGCGGCCCGCTCGGGAGGGCTGGCGTGGGTCCGGCGCCGCCAGCGCTTCGGGTCATAGATGTCGGCGTCGGCCGGGGCCACGTTGAAGTCGCCGGCTGCCACGGTGGGCTGATCGGGGTCGATGGCGGCCCGGAGCCGTTCGAGCCAGACCAGCTTGAACAAATAGTGGGGGTCATCGAGCTCACGGCCGTTGGGCACATAGATCGAGTGGACCCGTAGGCCCCCGCAGGTAGCCGAGAGGAACCGGGCCTCGTCGTAGGGGCTGCGTTGTGCCCCGGGAAACCCCTTCTGGACCGAGGCCAGCCCGACCCGGCTGATGATGGCCACCCCGTTCCAGTGGTTGATACCCCAGTGGGCCACCTCGTACCCGAGAGCCTCGAACGCCTCGGCCCCCAGATCGTCGTCGACGCATTTGGTCTCCTGGAGCAGGACGATGTCGGGTTGGTGGCGGGTCAACCAGTCGACGACGCGGTCGCGCCGGGTTCTGATCGAGTTGACGTTCCAGGAGACGATGCGCACGACCCCCGGTGTACACGGCTCAGCCGCGGTGGGCGGCCATGATGATCTGCCCCGGCCGGGTCAGCCCGCCTCGGAATGAGTGACCGGCTTCTCGCCCATCCATTCACGAAGGGTGTTCTTCAGCTTGGTCTGCTGGATGAACAGGTCGTGCTCGGGTTCGCCGCTTCCGGTGCCCTGTGGAGCCTTGAAATAGAAGCTGAGCCACTCCTGCACACCGGACTCGCCGGCGCGGGCCGCGAGGTCCATGAACAGGGCCAGGTCGAGGACGATGGGAGCCGCCAGGATCGAGTCGCGGCAGAGGAAGTCAACCTTGATCTGCATCGGGTAGCCCATCCACCCGAAGATGTCGATGGCGTCCCAACCCTCCTTGTTGTCGCCCCGTGGTGGGTAGTAGTTGATCCGCACCACATGGTCGATCTCGCCGTAGAGGTCGGGGTAGACCTCAGGCTGCAGGATGGTGTCGAGCACGCCGAGCTTCGACGTCTCCTTGGTCTTGAAGTTCTCGGGATCGTCGAGGACTTCGCCGTCGCGGTTGCCGAGGATGTTGGTGGAGTACCAGCCCCGCAGGCCCAGCATCCGGGCCTTGAGGCCGGGGGCGATGAGGGTCTTCATGAGGGTCTGGCCGGTCTTGAAGTCCTTGCCGACGATGGGCACCCCACGCTGTTCGGCCAGCTCGAGCATGCAGGGGAGATCGACGCTGAGGTTGGGGGCGCCGTTGGCGAAGGGAACACCCGTCTGGAGGGCGGCGTAGGCGTAGATCTGGCTGGGTGAGATGTTCTCGTCGCTGTCTTTGAGGCCGGCTTCGAAGGCGGCCACCGACTCGTGTACCGCCGAGGGCTCCTGGTAGGCCTCGGTCGAGCCGCACCACACCGACACCAGCCGGTCGCAGCCGTTCTCGTTGCGGAAGCGCTCGATATCGTCCATGAGAGCCTCGGCCTGCTCCCACTTGGACTCGATGTCCTTGACCCGTACTCCGTCGAGCCTCTTGACCCAACGCTGATCGAAGACCGCGTCCATGGCCACGACCCCCTCGAGCTCGCGCGAGATGGAGCCCAAGTCCTGGCCTTCGAGCACACCGGCGGCGGTAGCGGCTTCGAGAGCATTGGCGCTGATGGGATCCCAGCCGCCGAACACCAGATCGTCGAGCTGGGCCAGGGGCACGAACTCGTTGATGAGGGGGTTGCGGCTCTCGTCCTTGGTGCCCAGACGGATGTGGGCCATCTGGCTGACCGAGCCGAGGGGGGCGGCCCCTTCGGCGCGGGCAGCCAGGACGCCGGCGATGAAGGTCGAGGCGACGGCGCCGAGGCCGGGAAGGAGGACGCCGAGCTTGCCGGACGGAGGATCGATGTGTCGTGCAGTCATGACCCTGAGACTAAATGGTCTCGAATCATTCAGTATGATCGTGAAGGAAGTCCGAACAATCCGACGAGGGGTGTCCTCCTATGGGCCAGGGTGCTCTGCCCGACCTGTCGATCCGCCAACTCGAGTACCTGGTGGCCATCACCGAGTCGCCGACCTGGGCGGTGGCCGCAGACTCGGTGGGCGTGAGCCCGTCAGCACTGTCCCAGGGGCTGGCCGAGCTCGAACGCCGGCTCGGCCTCACCCTGTTCGAGCGCCAGGGCCGGAGGCGGGTACTGCGGCCCGAGGCGGCGGTAGTGCTCGCCCACGCCCGCCAGGTCGTCAGCCTCACCTCCGACCTGACCCGCTGGGCCAACCGGGTTCGAGAGGGCTACGAGGGGGCCGTGCGTGTCGGCATGATCGACGCCGCCGCGGTGGTCCACTTCCCTGAGCTCCTCCGCGACTTCCGGGCCCGCCGGGCCGACCTCGAGCTCCGACTGTCGGTGGGGCCCTCGGGCGCCCTGTTCGCCGATCTGGTCGCCGGTCGTCTCGATCTGGCCGTTGGAGTAGATCCGCCGGAACCCCTACCTGGCCTCGATCTGGAACCCCTCCTGGTCGAGGATCTCGTCGTGTTCGCCCCGCCCGGCCTCGAGATCGGCGACCCCTCGGGTTGGGGGCCCTGGGTTCTGTTCCCCGAGGGCTCGCACACTCGGCTGACGATCGAGGCCGGTCTCACAGCCTTGGGGGTGACCGTGGAGCTCACGGCCGAGTCGCACCAACCTGAGGTCCTCCAGGCCATGGTCGAACTGGGTCTGGGTTGGACGGTCCTACCGGTCAGCCAGACCCGGACCGAGGACCCGGGTGCGGGCCCGGTCATCGGCCACCGCCAACTGGTCGTGGCGGTACGCTCCGGATCACCCCTGGCGCCCGCGGTCGAAGCCCTTCTGGCCGATCTCGTCGAGGGCCGCCCTGAACCTCCCTCTCAGTATTGATTTCGGCGATCTTCCTGACCGGGACCAGGGGTCGCCCGCGACTCTCGGACGGCTACAGCGTCAGAACTGAAGATGAATGAGATATCGGCGAATCTGTTGGATGAGACTGTTGGTGTGCTGGAACACATCGAGCGGGAGCTGGCCGAGGTGATCGACACCATCGCCGACGCCACGTTCGAGCACCACCCGGCGCTCGCCGGCGAGGGGGCCGAGCTGCGGCATTTGGCCGGCCAGCTGGTTCAGCTGGCCCGAGTGGTCTCGATGACCGGCAATGGTTGTGGCCCCATCCCGGAGCGGCCGCGGATCCTGGTCTGCGCCCGATAGGGGCTCAGACGCCCCCATCGGCCCCCACCCCAAAACGAGATCCGGCGGCCCCGGTACAGGCCGCCGAATCTTCCACGGGTATTCACCCGCGATGGTGGGGCCTTTCCGGCCCGGGTTTCGTTTGGTGCTAACTGGCGTTGATCGCCTCCCAGACGCGCATGGCGCTGAGCGGCATCTCGATGTGCTTGACGCCGAGGTGCGACACCGCGTCGACCACTGCGTTCTGGATGGCGGGGGTCGAGCCGATGGTGCCGGACTCGCCGATGCCCTTGGCCCCGAGCGGGTTGCGGGGGCTGGGGGTCTCGGTGTTGCTGGTCTCGAACGAGGGCAGCTCGGCCGCCGACGGGATGGCGTAGTCCATGAGGTTGCCGGTGATGGGGTTGCCGTCGTCGTCGTACTTCACGACTTCGTAGAGAGCCTGGGCCGCGCCCTGGGCGATTCCGCCGTGCTGCTGACCCCGAACGAGCATGGGGTTGAGGATGCGGCCGCAATCGTCGACCGCGACATGGCGCAGAAGCTCGACGGCGCCGGTCTCGGTGTCGACCTCGACCAGAGCGATGTGGGAACCGAACGGGAAGGTCGAGTCAGTGCCGTCGAAGTCGAGCTCGTGGGCCAGCCCGCCTTCCATGTCGGCCGGGCGGCGGCCGTCGTCTTTGGCTGCGGCGGCTAGTTCGGCCCAGCTGAGGGCCTTGGCCGGCACACCGGCGACCTGGAGGCCACCGTCGCCCTTCACGATGTCGGATTCGTCGGCCTCCAGTAGGTGGGCGGCCAGCTTGCTGGCCTTGTCGAGCACGGTCTCGGAGGCCACATGGACCGCCGAGCCCGCAGTCTGGAGCGACCGCGAGCCCATGGTGCCGGCCCCGCGAGGGATCTCGTCGGTGTCGGACTGGAGGATCGTGATCTGATCCATCGGGACTCCGAGCATGTCGGAGATGATCATCGAGAAAGCGGTGATGTGGCCCTGGCCGTGGGCGCTGGTACCCACCCGACCGGTCACGCTCCCGTCCTCGTTGATCTCGACCGCTCCGTACTCGATGTGGAGGCCGGCCGGAGCGGTGACCTCGACATAGCTGGAAACGCCGATACCGAGCTGCTTGTTGGAGCCCGAGGCCCGTCGTTCGGCCTGTTGGGCCAGGAGGTCCTGGTACCCGGCGGCCTCGATGACGGCGTCGAGCGACCTCTCGTACTCGCCCGAGTCGTAGTTGGCCCCACCGTGGGTGGTGAGGGGGAACTGGTCGGGCTGGAGGAAGTTCTTGCGGCGGATCTCGGTGGGGTCGAGTCCGAGCTCGTCGGCGGCGACGTCGACCACCCGCTCGAGCATCTGGGTGGCCTCGGGCCGACCGGCGCCCCGGTAGGCGGCCGTGGTCGTGGTGTTGGTGCAGGCCGAGCGGGCGTGGAAGTTGAGCTTCGGGATGTTGTAGACACCCTGGCTCATGGTCTGGGTGAAGATGGTGAGGAAGGCCCCGATGGCGGGATAGGCCCCACCGTCGGCCACCACATCGACATCGAGGCCCGTGATGGTGCCGTCGGAGGTGGTGCCGAGCTTGGCGGTCATGATCATGGCCCGGCCCTGGACCATCGAGAGCATGTTCTCGCTGCGGACCTCGGCCCACTTGACCGGCTTGCCAAGGGTCTGTGCCAGCTTTCCGGCGATGACGAACTCGATGTACGGGCCGGCCTTGGGGCCGAAGCCGCCACCAACCATGGGGGCTGCGCAGCGCAGCTTCTCGGGCTCCATGCCCAGCAGGGGAGCGAGGGCATCGCGGACGGCTACCGGGTTCTGGCTCGACATCCACATGGTGAGCCGGCCGTCGTCGCCGGGGATGGCGAGGGCGCCGTTGGGCTCCATGGGCACGCCGGCCAACCGCTGGCTCTCGATCGTGACCTCGGCCACATGGTCGGCGCCCTCCATGGAGTCGCCTTCGCCGATGGCGGTCTCGAACACCAGGTTCGAGCCATGGTCCTCGAAGAGCAGGGGAGCACCGTCTTCGAGGGCGGCTTGCATGTCGACGATGGCGGGAAGGGGGTCATAGTCGACCAAGACGGCCTCGCCGGCATCCTCGGCTTGGGCTCGCCCGGTGGCAACCACGGCAGCGACGATGTCGCCCACGAACCGAACCTTGCCCTTGGCGAGCGGGGGCCGGTTGAAGACCTCGGGGAACATGGGGAAGCCCTGGAAATCGGGCAGTTCGAGGTTGTCGGCCGTGTACACGCCCAGGACACCGGGCATGCCCGCGGCATCGCTGGTGTCGATTGACTCGATCCGGGCGTGAGCGATCGGTGACCGCACGAAGTGCAAGTAGGTGCACCCCTCGATCTTCATGTCATCCAAGTACTCGTCGGATCCGGTGAGCAACGTGGGGTCCTCGCGGCGGAGGACGGCGTTGCCGAGGATCGAACCTTGTACTGCCATTGGCGCTCCCCTGTAGTCGAACGGCCCGGCGCGGTTCCCCGGGGCGACGCACGGAATGTACTCGCTCGGCACCCCTCTGTGCCCACCCGCCGGTTCGAAGGTGGGGATCGGGCCCGGGCGGTCAGGGGCGAACGGTCACGGTAATCGTGATCGACGCTTCGGCGAGCCCGTCGCTGACGGTCACCGCCACCGGGTAGCGCCCGCCGAGACCGGCCGCCGGGGAGCCCGAAACGGCTCCCGTCGACGGATCCATGCTCAGGCCACTGGGCAGTCCCGCGGCCGAGAAGACCAGCTCATCGCCGTCGATGTCCGAGGCCGTCACCGGGGCGAGGTCCGTCCCGATCGGAGTCTCCTGGTTACCGGGGCCCGTGACGGTCGGTGGGTCGTTGATGGGAACCACCTCGATGGCGATCCTCCCGGTGAGCCCGGTCGAGAGCTCGTAGACGAGCTGGTCCAACCCATTGGCGTTGGGCCGTGGACGGTAGGTGAATGCGGTGCTGCTGGCTTGAACCACGCCGAGACGTCCACCGCTCACGGAGACGACCGTGAGCTCGTCATCGACGTCGTAGTCGTTCTCGAGGAGGTCGTCGAGGGCCACGATGAGCAGAGTGTCCTCGTCGAGGCTGAACGAGTCGGGTTCGACAACGGTCGGGTCGTCGATGGCGGTCACCTCCATGGAGGCCACGCCGACAACACATCGACCGTCCGGTTCGCACAACCAGTATTCGAGGCGGTCCGTTCCGGTCGTGTCGGGCTCGGGGTGATAGGTCCAGCCCTTCTGTCCGTCGCCCAACTCGACCAGGGAACCGTGGGTGGGCGGGACGGTCAGCTCGAACGACTGGCCGGGCCCGAGCTCGACGGGGATGACGGCTCCACTTTCTGAATCCTCTTCGAGCTCGACCACTACCGGCGCCGGAACTTCGAGCGGAGGTGGGGCCTCACTCGGCGCCACGAGGACCCCGGCGCTGGCCGCAGCGGTGGCTCCGAGACCACCCAGGATCTGACTGAACGGCAGCCGGCCGATGGCATCAAGGGTGCCGGCGAACCAGCCCAGCGGACCGGTGACCTTCCGGAGGTCCCCGATCGATGCCGACATCAGGGCGCGGGCGACCTCGGGATCGAACTGGCTACCCGCGTTGCGGGCAATCTCCTGGCGGGCCGTCGAGGCCGGCAGCGACTTCTTGTAGGACCGCACCGACGTCATGACGTCGTAGGCGTCGGCGACGGCCACGATTCGCGAACCGACATGGAGGTCGGAACCGGTCAGTCTCGCCGGGTAGCCCGTGCCGTCCCACCGCTCGTGGTGCTCCCATCCGCAACGGATCCACTCGCCCAACCATGGACGTAGCGGTTCGAGATGAACGCGGGCCGACACGGGGTGTTGGCGGAGCTGAGCCCACTCAGCGTCATCGGGCGCTCCCGCCTTGTCCAGGATGTCGGACGGCACGTCCAGCTTGCCGGCGTCGTGGACGAGGGCCGCCCACCGCAACTGCTCACGGTCGCCGGGGGAGAGCCCGAGCTCCTCGGCGAGGATGTCGCTGTAGGCCCGCACCCGTTCCGAGTGGCCCCTCGTCCGGCGGTCGTGGTTCCCGATGGCGGTGACGAGGGCGAGGAAGCGTTCAACGACCGCCACCTGGTCGTCGTGGTGATCGCCCGCCTCCATCTCGCGGGCCAGGGCCTTGGTGCTCGTGGCCCGGATGGCCACCGAGAAGCGCTTGGGCGTGCGGTCGGGGAGCACCATCGTGAGATCGAGGAGAGCGGCGAACGGCAGAAGCCGTCGTCCCAGTCGCTCGGTGCTGCGTATGGTCATGACCGAGAGCGAGATGAGACCAATCCACCACGGTGCCCAATGCAGGCCCACCCGACTGGGTGGCATCACCCGGCCGATCACGAAGCACACTGCGATCGAGGCGATGAACGGGGCCACCACCAGGGTGAGGCGGAGGCCCCGGGCCAGTCGAGGCCTGGCTTCCCACTTCGTGTGCGCTTCGGAACGGTTCCAACCGTCACCAGAGGTGCCCGGTCCGGGCGGCGCCAAGATCGACATGATCTCCAATCGGCCGGAACGTCTGGCCCTATGAGCGAATTCGCTTCACGTGCGATGATGGCAAGACGAACCACACGGGGGAGAGAGAACACATGGGTGGACCGCTCGCAGGCATCAAGGTGATTGAGCTGGCCGGCATCGGCCCCGGACCGATGTGCGCCATGCTGCTGTCCGATCTGGGCGCCGAGGTCGTGCGGGTCGATCGGCTGGTCAGTACCGACCTGGGGCTCGACCGGGGTCGCAAGTTCAATGTGCTCAACCGGGGCCGCCGATCGGTAGGGGTAGATCTCAAGTCGGCCGAGGGAGTCGAAACCGTTCTCGAGCTCATCGGCCAGGCCGACGCGGTCATCGAGGGGTTCCGGCCGGGCGTCACCGAGCGGCTGGGCCTCGGTCCTGAGGTCTGTCTCGCCCGCAACCCGAAGCTCGTCTACGGCCGCATGACCGGGTGGGGTCAGGAAGGCCCGATCGCCCACGCGGCCGGTCACGACATCAACTACGTCGCTTTGAGCGGCGCCCTGGGCTCGATCGGTGTGGCCGGTGGCCAACCGGTGCCCCCTCTCAACCTGGTGGGCGACTTCGGTGGAGGCGCTCTCTACTTGGCGTTCGGTCTCTGCGCCGGCCTGCTCGAGGCTCGCCAGTCGGGTCAAGGCCAGGTCATCGACGCCGCCATGGTCGACGGCGCCGCGTCACTGATGACCGCGATCTACGGGATGTTCGCGTCCGGCAGCTGGGATCTGGACCGGGGCACCAATGTGCTCGACACCGGCTCCCACCTGTACGGCACCTATGAATGCGCCGACGGCGAATGGGTCAGCATCGGCTCGATCGAGGGCAAGTTCCATGCCGAGCTACTCGAGAAGATGGGCCTCGAGCCCGAGGAAATCCCCGACCGGATGGACCGCACCCGCTGGGTCGAGCACAAGAAGCGCTTCACCGAGATCTTCCTCGGCAAGACCCGCGCCCAGTGGTGCGAGATCATGGAGGGCAGCGACGTCTGCTTCGCCCCCGTTCTCTCGCTGGCCGAGGCTCCGAGCCACCCTCACATGAAGGAGCGCGGCACATTCGTCGAGCTGGAAGGGGTGGTCCAGCCGGCGCCGGCGCCGCGTTTCAGTCGCACGCCTGGCGAGATTCAAGGACCGGTGCCCGAGCCCGGACAGCACACCGCCGATGTGCTGGGCGACTGGGGCTGGAGCGCCGACCGAATCGCCGCGTTGCGCAGCGCTGGTGCCATCGGGTGACTCACCCGGCGCCCCAATGAGTCGGGGTGGCTCTGGTCAGCGGGTCAGGCGGCGCTCACCCATCATCGCATCATGCTGTCTCGACACGACCTCGGCCATCTCGGGGTGGGTGAGCACCCAGAACTCGTCGCGCTCCACCGCTCCCAGCACCAGACGCCCTACTTCGTCGGGGTCCATGCCGGTGGCGAGGGTGCGGGTGAGGATGCTCCAGAACTTCCCGCCGGCCTCGGTCTCGATGTGCTGAGCCGCGGAATCGGCGGGCCGATTCCGTTCGCTCTCGACGATGTTGGTATTGATCGGGCCGGGGCACAGCACCGACGCCCGGACCGAGGAACCGGCCATCCGGAGGTCGCGTTCGAGCGAGGCCATGAGGGCGACCACTCCGTGCTTGGCCACGTTGTAGGCACCGAGTGATGCCCCGGCGTAGAGGCCGGCCATCGACGCCGTCGAGTTGATGTGACCGCCGCCGGACTGCTCGATGAGGGGGAGGAAGGTCTCGACACCGTAGATCGGACCCCAGAGGTCTATGGCCAGAGTCCATCGCCAATCCTCGATAGAGGTCTGGCCCACCGGACCCGATGTGCCCACACCGGCGTTGTTGCACAAGACGTGCACGGCGCCGAAATGGTCCATGGCGGCGGCGGCGAGGGCCTGGATCTCGGCGAGGTCGGACACGTCGGTGGGCACGCTGATCACCTGGTGGCCCGCCGCGGTCAGCTCCGCCGTGGCCTCGTCGAGGGGGGCCTGTTCGATGTCGGCCAGCACCACACTCATGCCGGCGCCGGTGAAGGCCCGGGCCATCCCCAGACCAATACCGCTGGCTGCCCCGGTGACCACCGCAATCTTGCCGTTCACATCCATGGGCATACGTTGACACGTGTCGGATGTCACGCCCAACTTGACGCTGTGAGGCCTGTCGACTCCCATGGTTGATCCACGGACCGGTGTCGCGGGGCGACACCGAGGGGGCATGCATGGTTGACATGGGGGAAGAGATCGTTCGTTTGGAGGGCGTCTACAAGCTCTTCGGACCCCAACCGCGAGGACGGGCGTTCGACCTGGTCAGGTCGGGAGTGGGCAAGGACGAGGTCCAACGCCTCTCCGGCCACGTGGTCGGGCTCAACGACGTGAACTTCAGCGTCAACAAGGGCGAGATCTTCGTGGTCATGGGCCTCTCCGGCTCGGGCAAGTCCACGGCCATTCGTACGGTGAACAAGCTCCACGACATCACCGCCGGGCATGTCTGGGTCGACGGCGTCGACGTCCAGACCCTCGAAGGGCCGGCCCTCCAGGCCTTCCGCCGCGAGAAGATGGGCATGGTCTTCCAGCACTTCGCCCTGTTCCCCCACCGCAACATCATCGACAACGTCGGGTACGGCCTCAAGGTCCAGAAGGTGGCGAAGGCCGAGCGCGACGAGGCGGCGCTGCGGGCGCTGGCGCTGGTCGGTCTCGAGTCCTACGCCCAGAACGCCCCGGCTGAGCTCTCGGGTGGTATGCAGCAGAGGGTCGGGCTGGCCCGGGCCCTGGCCACCGACCCGGACATCCTGCTCATGGACGAGGCCTTCAGTGCCCTCGACCCCCTCATCCGCCGCCAGATGCAGGACGAGATGATGGAGATCCAGAACGAGCTCCACAAGACCATCCTGTTCATCACCCACGACCTCAACGAAGCCCTTCGCATCGGCGATCGGGTCTGCATCATGAAGGACGGGGCGGTCGTCCAGATCGGTACCCCCGAGGAGATCCTCACCGAGCCGGCCACCGGCTATGTGGCCGAGTTCGTCCAGGACGTCGACCAGGGCCGCGTCATCGAGGTCCACGAGGTGATGCTCGATCCTGTGCCCATCCGGGGTGGTGTCGGTATCGCCGGGGCTCTGACCCATCTGGGCGACGACCGGTCGGGGGCCTTCCTGGTCGACGATCAGGGCCGGCCCACGGGTCTGTGTACCGCCGACGCCTGCCTGCGGGCCGCCAGCGTCGGATCGACCGACCTGGCCACCGCGGTGCGCACCGACTTCGACACGGCCCGGTCAACCGACACCCTCAACGAGGCCTACGCCGCCGCCGGTCGGGGCCTGCCCATCGCGGTGGTCGACGAGGACGGCCGCCTGGTCGGCAACCTCGACCCCCGGTTGATCATGGAGGAGATGGGTCGCGTCGAATCGCTCATCGATGGATTCGAGCGAGAGGTGTTCATGTGATTACTGGCCTATTTGCCGCCAACAATGATGTGCTCGACGAGTGGGAGATCCCCTTCGGGGCCTGGATCGAGCAGATGGTGCGCTGGATCGATCAGAACATGGATGGGGTGCTCACTGTCATCGAGTGGCCTTTCACCTTCCTGTTCCGGAACTTCGTGAACGGCCCCGGTGATCACCCCTGGTGGGAGGTCACCGACATGCCGTGGTGGGCGGTGGTGCTGATCACGTTCGTGATCGGGTCTCTGGCTCGCAACGCCAAGGTCGGGGCCGGCACGGCGCTGGCTCTGGCCGGCTGTGGCCTTCTGGGCACCGAGTACTGGGACGAGACCTCGGTCACCCTCGGCATGATCCTCGTCTCGGTGGTCTTGTGTGCCCTGATCGGCATCCCCCTGGGGATCGCCTGCGGTCGGGTCGACGCCGTGTGGGGGACCGTCCGTCCCGCCCTCGATGCCATGCAGGTGATCCATTCGTTCGTCTACATGCTGCCGGTGATCTTCTTCTTCGGCATCGGCCCCGAGCCGGCCACCATGGTGACCATGGTCTTCGCCATCCCGCCCCTGGTGCGGCTCACCAACCTGGGTGTCCGTCAGGTTCCCGAGGATGTCGTCGAGGCCAGTAGGGCGTATGGGGCTCCCGAATGGCGGGTCCTGCTCGACGTCCAGCTACCCCTGGCCCGTCCCGCCATCATGACCGGCCTCAACCAAACCCTGTTGCTCTCGATCTCGATGCTGGGTATCGCCGCCATCATGGGCGCCGGTGGGCTCGGGCTGCTGGTGTTCCGAGGGATGCAGAACCTCGACGTCGCGCTGTCGGCCTCGGCCGGTCTGGCCCTGTTCCTGGTGGCCGTGGTGCTCGACCGCATTTCTCAGGTCGAGGCCAGCGACGGCGCCAACCTGTTCAGCCGCATCCGCCACGCCTGGGCCCACCGCCGCGACCCCGAGGAGCTGCTGTCGGTGGCCGACGAGCGGCCCGACGCCGCTGATGCTCCCGCCCCCCAGGGCCAATACACCCCGGCCGGCGGAGCCGAGCGGATGGGCGCCCAGATTGCCCTGGTGGGCGGCCTGATCGCCTTCATCAGCGTATTCCTCACCTGGGGTAGCGACGCCGGGAAGATCTCGGGGTACGCCCGCCGCACCGATGAGCTCGAGCTGGGCGGCCAGTCGTTCAATGGCCTGGCGGCATCGGGTGGTTCGTGGTACGGCTACATCGCCCTGGCCCTCGGCTTGTTCGTGGTGGCCTGTGCGGTTGTCACTCTCACCCGTCCTGGCCATATCGGCCGCTGGTTCGGTGCTGACGGTGCGCTCATCGCCTCGGTGGGCATGACACTGGCGGTCCTCTCCTACCTCTGGGCCAGCCCTTCCTACCTGGTGCCCGACTACAGCGACGGTATTGGTGTGTATGTCGCCCTTCTCGGCGGGATCGTGGCCACAGTCGGCAGTGTGCTCTGGATCCGAGCTGCGCCCTATGTCGCCCACCGGCCCCTCAACCCAGGACGTTCGTGGGGTCGCGCCGTCTCCTGCGGCTTCATCGTCGGTTTGCTGGTGATCGGCGCCTTCTCGGGCTGGACCTTCGACGAACGGTCCGATGTGGTGATCACCGATGAGGTTCAGGCCCAGCTCGATCGCCTCGAACAAGAAGCACGCGACGACCCATCGGTGGCCGCCGAGCGGGCCTCACAGATCACCAGCCTGCTGGCCACGGTCCAGAAGAAGGACGTCGTGATCCTCGACGGTTTCAATGACCAGGGCGCCGGGCTCGGGCCGCTCACCATCCTCATCGGTGTGGTGGGTGCGGTCCTGGTGCTCCCGGCCTCCGGATTCATGGGCGACGACGAACGTCGCAAATGGATCTGGAGCGTGTTGGTGGCCGGCCTCGGTACTGGTCTCATGTTGGTCGCCATCGCCTGGATCGCCACCCTGCTGAGGGTCGCCGATGCCAAGCTCGTCAGTGGTGCCGGGGCCTTCCTCACCATGGTCGCCGGGTTCTTCATGCTGGCCAGCTCGCGCAATGTGGTGGGCGAGTTCCACCGGTCGAAGGTCTACGCCGGCGACTCCGACACCATCGATCTCGGTTCTCCGGCCAGTGTGGCCGGAGAGCTCACCGTCGAACCAGCCGGGATGGTTTGACCCTGATTCCCAATGCGGGCGACCGCCCGACTGCTATTGGCTGCAAAGGTCAACTACGTTGAAAGCTCGGGTTCGGCTGCCCCTAGAGGTTGGCCGTCCTCGATACCGATCCCTAGGAGGGAAATCCCACATGTCCAAACCCATGCGACTCTTGTTCGCGCTTCTCGCCACGTTGGCTCTCGTAGCCGCTGCCTGTGGCAGCGACAGCGACGGCGACACTGCAACCGACGACGGTGACACTGCAACCGACGAGGGTGACGACTCAGAGGCCGACGAGGGTGATGACTCAGAGGCCGACGAGGGTGATGACTCAGAGGCCGACGAGGGTGACGACTCAGAAGCCGACGAGGGTGACGACTCAGATATGAACGCCACGCCCGGCGCGGGTGTCAGCGTCACCATGGCGCGGGCCAACTGGTCCACCGGCTACATGCAGGCCGCCGTCTATCACGACCTCATGGAAGAGCTCGGCTACGAGGTCAGTGACCCCGCCGACCTCGAGCTCCCGCCGTCGAACTTCTTCACCGCCCTTGGTGAAGGTGAGGTCGACTTCTGGGCCAACAGCTGGTACCCCGGCCATTCGAGCTGGTGGAACAATGAGCTCACCGACGGAGAGACCGTGGGTGACAAGATCAGCGTCCTGGGCGAAGAGATGATGGCCGGAGGCCTCCAGGGCTTCCTGACCAACAAGTCCCTGGTCGAAGAGCACGGCATCACCACCCTCGACCAGATCAACGACGACCCCGAACTGGTCGCCCTCTACGACGCCGCCGACACCATCCCTGGTGACGGCATCATCCAGATGCTGGGTTGCCCCGAAGACTGGACCTGCGACGACATCATCAATGAGACGATCGAGTTCGCCGGTTGGGAGAACATCGAGCAGACCAAGGCCGGCTACGACGCCATGATCGCCGAGGCTGTGGCCCGGGCCGAGGACGGCACGCCGTTCATCATCTACACCTGGACCCCCAGCGCTTACGTCACCCAGCTCATCCCGGGCCAGAACGCCATGTGGCTGGCCGTCGAGGGCACCTCGGTACTCGATGGCTCGATCACCGCGGAATTCGACCAGACGGTCGACGGTGTGGCCAAGCCGGCCGCTCTGGGTCTCGACACCTGCACCAACGACCCGTGCCATCTCGGCTGGGTCGCAGCCGACATCCAGGTGTCGGCCAACAACGAGTTCCTCGACGCCAACCCGGCGGCCAAGCGGCTGTTCGAGCTGGTCCAGATCCCGGTGATTGACGTGGCTCTCCAGAACGTCAGATACAACGGGGGCGAGGACACCACCGAGGACGTGAACAGCCACGCCGCCGAGTGGATCGAGGACAACCGAGCGACGGTCGACGAATGGCTGGCCGAGGCTCGCGGGGCATGATCCTCCCAGGGAGCGGGTTGTGCTCCCCCGGACAACAACTGATCTGATCACATGATCTGATCGCACTCGGGAAAGGGCGGGGCTAGGGCCCCGTCCTTTCGCCGTTCTCGGGCTCTGTCATCCACCGGCCGGATCCCATGACCAGGCGGTGTTGGTGGAAGGGCAAGGCCTCGGGGTTCGACGTCGAAATCAGCTGACCGCCCACTGGACGAGGGTGTGCTCGGGGGCCCCATCGGAGGCCGGCCGGTGCTCGAAGACGGGCGCGACCTCGGTGCCGATCACCACGTCCTGGTCGGGGTCGCCCAGCAGGTTGCCGACCATCCGGATGCCGTCAGCATCGGCTAGCTCGATGACCACCGCGATGTAGGGCCCGTGCTCACCCAGGGCCGGGTGCACCGGGTAGTACGAGCGCTCCCACGAAAAGATACGGGCCGGCCCAGGCGGCGGGGCCCAGGTCATCTCGAAGCTGTAGCAGTGGTGGCACATCCATTCGGGTCCCCACTGCCATCCTTCGCAGACGGTGCACCGCTGGGCCACCAGACGACCATCGGCCGCGGCCTCCCAGAACGGCAGCTCGAGTCCATCACGCCCCGGCACCGGAGCGGGGAGCCCCATTGGCAGATACGTCTCGCTCATTGCTTCAGTCCTCTCGGCCGGACGGGCCGTTCTGTAGTCCTCTCGGCCGGACGGGCCGTTCTGTAGTCGCCATCTCAGTCGACCTCCGGGGATCCGTAGATGCAGGCGCTGGCGTTCTCGACCATTGGACCGGCGTTCACCAACACCACGTCACAGTCATCGACCTGGTTGGTGGACTGGCCTCGCAACTGGCGGATGGCCTCTACGTGCAATCCCAGGCCGTGCATGTAGCACTCGGCCAGGTTGCCGCCGCTGGTGTTGAGCGGCAGCGAGCCCCCGTCGGCTGACAGGGTCTCGGCCGTCAGGACCTCGTGGGCGTTCTGGTAGGTGCAGAAGCCGTGCTCGACCAGGCTCATCACCACCGCCCCGGTGAAGTTCTCGTAGGACTGGACACAGTCGACGTCGTCGGGAGTGAGCCGGGCCATGTCGTAGAGCCGTTTCGCGGAGTCGAGGAAGCTCGACGTCACGTACTCGGGCTGGTTGTGGGCGGTGGCGCCGGCGCGGCGGGGTGCGCCCTGGGCCGCACCCAGGAGATGAACCGGGGGCTGGGCCAGGTCGCGGGCCCGTTCGGGGGACACGACGATGACCGCCGCGGCACCGTCGTTCTCGAGACAGCAGTCGTAGAGGTGGAACGGCTCGACGATCCAGCGGCTCTCGTCGTATCCGCCCTCGTCGAGCTCGCGGCCCTGCATCACAGCCCGGGGGTTGTTCTGGGCATGCCGGTAACAGGTCACGGCGATGGCTCTCATGGCCTCGCGGATGCGGGGATTGACCTCGAGCAGCTTGGTGGTGCGCATCGCGTAGGTCTGGGCCGGTGACATGACGCCGTAGGGCACGGTGAATCCGTGTTCGCCGGCGATCGTGGGCCGTCGACCCCCCTGACCGAACCGGCCGAACTGACCCTGGGCCAGCCCCCGGTACGCCACCACACAGTCGGCCACACCGGTGGCAACGGCCATGGCCGCGTTGGTGACCGCACCCGCGGCACCGCCCCCGCCTCCGCCCCAGAACATGTTGCCGAACTTCAATTCGGGGAGGTTCAGCGCGGTGGCGAGCCGGGCCGGGGTGTTCCGGTCGTTGGAGTACGAGGCGAAGCCGTCGATCTCGTGGGGGTCGAGTCCGGCGTCCTCACACGCGGCCAACACAGCCTTCAGTACGAGGACGGGCTCGGGGTCGGGCGATAGTCCCCGCTTGTAGTAGGTGGTCTCGCCGATGCCGGCGATGGCGGCTCGGTGCCGCAGACTGCGTTCCACTATGGATCCCCCTGATCGCGACTCGTCGGGAACCTAGCGGGCCGGCTGGGCACGTGCCCGCTCGCTGGCGTTACCGTGGCTTCACCGACCACCACCAGGGGGACACCGTGGCTGACCGCGACGTCAAGGCCATGACCGACGACATCGAAACGCCGGTCTTCGAGACCACCGCATTCACCAGACCGCCCCCCCTGTCGGAGGCAACGGTGGCCCTGGTCACCACTGCCTCGCTCCATCACCCCGACCAGGACGACTTCGCCCCGGCCGATACCGGCTACCGCGTCCTCGATGGGAGCCGGCGCGACTATCAGACCGGTCACTGGAGCCCCAACTTCGATGCAGTGGGTTTTGCCTACGACATGAACACGGTGTTCCCGCTCGATCGGCTCGACGAGCTGGCCGAACAGGGAGTCATCGGCCGGGTGTCCGACGTCCACATGGCGTACGCCGGCAACCAGTTCGACCTCAGCGCCATTCGCATGGACTCCGGTCCGGCCGGGGCCCGGTGGTTGAAGGAGCAGGGTGTCGATGTCGTCCTGCTCACCCCCGTCTGACCGCTCTGCACGCGTACCGTGAGTACGCTCGCCCACCTCTTCGAGGCCGAAGGCCTCGCCACCGTCGCCCTCGGGTCGATGAGGAATCAGATCGCCAACACCGCACCACCGCGGGGCCTCTGGTGTGACTTCCCGCTGGGTCGCCCCCTGGGGGTCCCCGGCGATGCCGAGTTCCAGCACCGGGTCCTGGCCGCCGCCTTCGAGCTCCTCGAGGCCGATGGGCCGATATTCGCAGAGTACGGCGAGAGCATTGCCGACGAGGCCACCGAAGTGCTGGCCTGCCCGATGCCGGCCCGCCACGACCCCGACGCCCACCCCGCCGTTGACGAGGCCCGGGGCCTGCGCCCCGCCTACGACCGGGCCGTGGCCCAGTTCGGCAACCGGGCCGGGACCGGTCGGGTCGTCGACGCCGACCACATCCCCGATGCCATCGAGGCCTTCATCCGGGTGGCCGAGGGTACGCCGTGGAAACAAGCAGGTGTCCCCGGCATTCCCGCCCGTGTCAGCCAGGACATTCGCGGCTACTACGAGACGGCCGCCCTGGCCCTGGTCGATCATGCCCCGTCGGCGTGGGCCGGAGCCCGCTGGTTCCTCGACTCAACCGAGGCCGGCAAGGTGGTCATGGGCGCCCGGTCCGCCATGCGTGACTCGGGTGAGGTCAAGCAGCCCGTCTGGTTCTACATGGCCCCGGGCGATCGCTGATCGCCGGGCCGGGCCGGGCCGGTACTGTTCGGAGATGCTCGCCAAGCTTGTTGATTCCTCACGGCTGATCCGCTCGGTCCTGTCCGAGGAGCAGGTGAGGACCGCGACGCGGCTGGGCTGGCTGTCGATCATGGTGCTGGTGGGGCTGACGGTGACCGGCGTCTGGCAGTTCTTCGCCCACGCCCCCGTTCCATCGTGGTACGTCTATTCACCCGGCAGCGGGTTCTTCCCTCAGCCCCCGCCATCAACCGGGGTCGCCGCCCTCCACGGGTTCTTCGGTGGAGCGTCGGTCGTGTTGGCCCTGTTCGGGGGAGGCTGGTTCGCCTACAAGGCCGTCCACCGGGTTCCGCACCTAGCCGTACTGGTCCTCGTGGTGGGGTTGGTGAGTACGTTCACGGGATCCTTGATCCGCTTCAACCTCATCAAGCTCGCCGGCCAGAGCTTCGACGCCGCAGGCCCGGGGTACGCCCAGGTCTTCACGGGTGACATCGACTATGTGGTCACCGACCGGCGGGAGATCGGCGCCATGGGAATCCGATTGTGGACGCTGGCCCACTTGGTGTCGGTACCCGTCATGCTTGTGGCGGCCTGGTTCTCGATCACCAGGATCCGCAACCTCGAAGAGTTCACGTCGTCGCGACCCCGCAAGCCCGAGCTGGGCCCACCCGGTGTAGCCGGGCCCATGGGAGCCGGTCCGCCCCGACGGTGATCAGCCGGTGACCTCGAAGTTCCCGACTTCGATCATTGTGCCGTTGAGGAGGAGGTCGACCTGGTGGGTACCCGGGTAGTGGGTTCGTGTGGAGTGCTGGGCGATCGAGATCGTCTTGCGGATCGTCGATGTCGCGCCGGGCAGGATCTCGATTTCGCCGCCTTTGAACACCTTGGGGCTGGTTGAACCGTTGGCTTTCACGAAGTGGATGCAGAAGTCGACGAGGGCTCGTGTGGTCTGGCGGCCCGGGTTCTCGATCGAGGCCACGAGCTTCACCTTGTCTCCGATGGCCACCGAGGATGGGTCGATGATGACCTCTCCAGCTCGTGCTGGCGACGACGGGCCGTACCCCAGCACGTCGAGGGCGCCGAGATCGCCCTTCTTGATGAGAGTCCGGAGCCCATGCTTGACCAGCTTCCGGCGGGCATCGTCGCCATCAGCCCACCAGCGCCGGGCGACGTCGATGACCAACTCGGGATGGTCCTTGGCGATGTCGTTCAGATTGTTGGCCACCGACCGGCGTACATATTCCTCGGGGTCGTCCTTGAGGAGCTCGAGCAGATCGAGGACCGGTTCGGGGTCTTGCTGGAACCCCTTCAGGCGGGGCGCCCAGGGCAGGCGGGGGCGGGTGCCCTCGGACACCAGACGCCGCAGGTGCACATTGTCGTCGGCCGCCCACTGGCGGAGCTGGCCCAGGGTGAGGTCTCTGTCATGCTCGATGAAGGCCCGGATGCTGAACTCGGCCGTGAACCGTTTGGTGAGCTCGGCCTGAGCGGTCATCGCCAACTCGAAGTGGCCGAGGCCGTGGTCGGCCACGAAGAAGACGTGGGGTAGATAGAGGAAGGATTCCATGCCGGTGAGCTCGTTGTCGGGGTTCTCTTCGCCCAGCGAGGCAATGAGGATGCGAAGCGCCTCACCCCGGTCGTCGGGCAGGAACTGGGCCATACCGTCAGCGATGCGCCGAGCCCGAGGTGTGAGCTCGAGGTCCTCGTAGCCGTCGAGGCAGAAGGCTACGAAGTCGTCGGCGGGGAAGTCAGAGCATTGGGCGCCGATGGCTTCGGCCGCCAGTACGGGGATGTCGGGTCCGAATTGGTTCTTGAGCGGTTCAGCCACGGTGGGAGTCTGCCCGAAGCCCGCACTACGATCCTCGGGCAGTCAACGAAGGGGACACACCTGTGAAGCTCAGCACCACCATCGGATTCAATGGCGACCCTGACCAGCTCGCCCGCCAGGCCCAGGACTTCGAGGCCGCGGGCATCGACCTGTTGTGGGGTGGCGAGATCTACGGGTTCGACCTGGCCACCAGCCTGGGCTTCCTCGCCGGCAAGACCGAGAGGGTACAGCTGATGTCGGGCATCTTCCCGGTGTACTCCCGGTCGCCGGCGCTCACCGCCATGACCGCGGCCGGCATCGACGCCCTTTCGAAGGGTCGGTTCGTCCTGGGTCTCGGCACTTCGGGGCCCCAGGTGATCGAGGGCTGGCACGGTTACCCCTTCGACAAGCCCCTGGGTCGGACCCGCGACGTCATCGAGATCTGTCGCAAGGTCTGGAGTGGTGACAGGGTCGAACACGAGGG
>JAAEMS010000223.1 GCA_024225275.1 Actinomycetes bacterium | reverse complement strand
GGGTGGCACCGAGTCTCGCTCGACGATCAGGGAGTGGTAGCGGGTCGCCTCGAGGGGGCTGGGTAAGCCCGCGAACACTCCGTTGCCCTCGTGGCGAATGAACGAGGTCTTGCCGTGCATGAGCTCGGGCGCTCGCACGACATCGCCGCCGAACACTTCGCCGATGCACTGCAGCCCGAGGCAGACGCCGAAGATCGGCACCTCGGGACCCAGTTCGGCGATGAGCTGCTTGGACACTCCGGCATCATCGGGCCGCCCGGGCCCAGGGCTGATGAGGATGCCGTCGGGGGCGAGGTCGCGGACTTCGTCGACGGTGATGGCGTCGTGGCGCTGGACCAGTGGCTGGGCACCGAGCTCACCGAGGTACTGGGCCAGGATGTAGACGAACGAGTCATAGTTGTCGATGACGAGGATATGGGCGGCCATGGGCCTCGAACGTTAGCGGCCTTCGTAGGGGGCTGGAACCGATATCCTCGTCGGCCATGGCCAAACCCGCCAAGCGCAAAGTGTCCGGATCTGGAGGTCGCCCCGCCGGTGGCCGCGTGACCCCGAAGGGAACCCGATCGGATCGTCCGGGAGCGAGCACCCGCTACACGCCCCCCGACCCCGCGGGCGTGAAGGGTCCGAGCCCCACATGGGTCCCGATCCTGATGTTCGCTCTGCTCGGCATCGGTGTGGTGGTGATCATCACCAACTATCTCGGGGTGCTTCCCGGGGGCTCTGACAACCGGTGGCTCCTGGGCGGGCTGGGGCTGGTCCTGGGCGGCATCATCACCGCTACCCAGTACCGCTGACTGACCGTGGACTGTGGACAACGGGCAAGGTCGGACGGTCGCGTTGTCCACGGAACCGTCCACTGTTTCCACAGGGTCAACCTGGTTCAACATGAACTCTTCGTGTCGTCCGTGACAACCGGGTGACGAGCCGATCGCGAGATGGCAAATAGCGGGCCTTCGTTGATTGGTGGCTGACGGTGGTCGAGTTACACGAGTGTGACCGCCCACAGAGTTATCCATAGGCTGTGGAATACGGTTGAGCACCCTCGGCGAACTGTGATCAGTCCTCGAGTAGGTCCCTCACGAAGTCCATTTCGCCACTGCAGTGGCGCGGTGCCTCGGGTGAGTCGTCATTGGCTGTCATCAGCCGGACCTCGGCCCCACAACTGGGACACCGGTACTGCAACCTGACCCGGCGGAGCTCACCGGGTGGGGGAGGTTCGGGGACCGGGCGGGCGAACATGCCGATGGTGGCGAAGCCGATGGTGAACAACACCCATGCGGCGCCGAGAGCCACAATGGTTCGCCATACGGGGAAGTCGCCGAAGGCCACCAGGACCAGGCCGAGGCCCATCAGGAGCCAGATCAGAATACGGCGGCGTCTCTTGGCGATGGCCTGATCCTGGAGTCGGGCCGCCGAGGTGATGGGGGTGTCGTCGAGGTCGGCATCGGCGAAGGAGGTGGTGCCGGGGTCACGGCCTTCGAGGCTGGCCGACCCGCCAGTGAGGGTGACCGGGTCGAGGCTGGTCGACGGTGTTGGCTGGGGCTGCTCGGGTTCGCGGTTCTCGGTCATGAGCTTGTGAAAACCCTAGCGGCCGGCCCCGGGCCCGGGTCAGTCGAGGCGTTCGATGATGGTGGCGTTGGCCATGCCACCACCCTCACACATGGTCTGGAGGCCGTAGCGGCCGCCGGTCCGCTCGAGCTCGTTGAGCAGGGTGGCCATGAGCTTGGCCCCCGAACAGCCGAGGGGATGGCCCAGGGCAATGGCGCCGCCGTTGGGGTTCACCTTCTCCATGTCGGGGTTGTGCTCCTTCTCCCAGGCCAGCACGACCGAGGCGAACGCCTCGTTGACCTCGAAGGCGTCGATGTCGTTGATGCTGAGCCCGGACTTGGCCAGGACCTTCTCGGTGGCCGGGATGGGGCCGGTGAGCATGGTGACCGGGTCGACGCCGGCGAGGGCGAAGCTGTGGAACCGGGCCCGGGGCTTGAGGCCGAGCTCGGCGGCCTTGTCTTCGCTCATCACGAGCACGGCGGCAGCTCCGTCGGTGATCTGTGAGCTGTTCCCTGCGGTGATCTTGCCGTCGGCGGTGAACGCCGGCTTCAGCGAGGCCAGCTTCTCGTAAGTCGACTCGCGAATGCCCTCGTCGGAGGTGACCGTCTCGCCGGTGGTGATGACCTTGCTGTTCTCGCGGTCGAGGATCTTCTCGGCCACCGGGATGATCTCGTTGTCGAACCGGCCCTCGTCGCGGGCGCGGGCCGCACGCTCCTGGGACTGGAGGCTGAAGCGGTCGAGGTCCTCGCGGGAGATGTCCCACTTGTCGGCGATCATGTCGGCGCCGATGCCCTGGGGCAGGAGACCGCCCTGGTCCGCGTACCGGGCGTTCATCGTGTCGGTGAAGGGGAAGCCGAGCCCGTCGGCGATCGAGGCGCCCATGGGGACCAGGCTCATGACCTCGACCCCCGCGGCGATGACGACGTCGTAGGCGCCGGCCATGACTCCCTGGGCCGCGAAGTGGGCACTCTGCTGGGACGATCCGCACTGACGGTCCACGGTGGTGCTGGGCACCGACTCGGGCCAGCCAGCGGTCAGGATTGCGTTGCGGCCCACATTGAGGGATTGGGCACCCACCTGCATGACACAACCCATGATCACGTCGTCGACCAGGGCGGGGTCGAGGTTGTTCCGCTCGGCCAGGGCCTTCAGAACCTCCCCGGCCAGCTCAGCTGGGTGCCAGCCCGACAGCTTCCCATTGCGCTTTCCACCCGGGGTGCGGACGGCGTCGACGATCACGGCATTGGGCATGGTGGCTCCCTGTCTGGTGGTGGGGGACGGCGGCCGCGGCTGGTTGCCCGCGC
>JAAEMS010000222.1 GCA_024225275.1 Actinomycetes bacterium | reverse complement strand
GTGACCTCGACAGGGTCGCCCGTGGCCGGTCAACGCGGTTTCGAAGAAGTGTGTGGCGGCGGTGGTGTTGGGTCGTTTCGACACATAGACGTCGATGACCTGGCCGTACTGGTCGACGGCCCGGTACACGTAGCGCCACACACCATTGACCTTGACGTAGGTTTCGTCGACGAACCAGTGGTCACCGTCCGCGTGTCGACAGGGCCGGGCGGCGTCGATGAGTAGAGGGGTGAAGTGCTGCACCCACCGGTAGACGGTGACATGGTCGACGTCGATGCCTCGTTCGGCGATGAGTTCCTCCACATCGCGGTATGAGAGCCCGTAACGGAGGTACCAGCGCACAGCCAGCAAGATCACCTCGGGAGGAAACCGGTAGCCGGCAAACGAAGCGGACTCAGCAACGGCACGACGATTCACCCGATCACCCTCGCCTCTGGGCACCCGATCCGTCAACGCAACGGTGCCGGTGGGCTCGGGTGAGTCCAAGACACTCGCCGCGGCGCAGGCCAACGAACGCGGCGAGCGAAACCAGTGCGGCGTATCTGGGGTCCATGGAGTCATGGATGGCAGGGACAGTGGCGAGCTCGGGGATCTCTCGTTGGGCCGATCGTTCCGTCGCGGCTCCGGCGACCCGGCAGGGGTTCTCTCGTAGCAGCCGGTCATCGACCGTGGCGGCGAGAATCTGGGGCATGAGCCGGTAGACCTTGGCCACCGACGTCTTCGACATACCAGAAGAAGAGATGAGCTCGGCGTGCCAGGTACGGATGGCGGCGGCATCGATACGTCCGACGGGTACCTCGGCGAACACCGGCAGAACGTGGCGACACAGCTGGTACTCGTAGAGCTCCTGGGTGGATTCGCGTACGTCGGTCTCGACGGTGGCCAACCAACGAGTCGCGTCACCCTTGGTGCCAAACGTGTTCGGCGCCGTCACGCGCCTTCGGGTGACCGGATGGTGGTACATGGCCTGCCACCGGTTCGACGGCAATCGCCGTACCGAACCGAAACCTCTACGCCCCACCCTGCACCAGACCGTACCCCTCCTACGCGCACGCTGCCCCGCAGGTGGACGATGGGCGAGAGCCCGAAAGATCGGTGACCAGGGAATACTCGGAGTGGAGCTGATGGGAATCGAACCCACGACCCCCTGCTTGCAAAGCAGTACGGAGGCCGTCTGGCGGCGTCCGTGATCGTCCAGCAGAGTCCGGCCCGTCAGGTTGAGATCGGGACGTTTCCCCTGGTCAGCAGGGTGTCGAGCGTCCAGATCGTGTTGTCCGGTCCGCGGCACCAGGGCCGACGCGGCTTGCGCTTCGGGTTGGCTGGTCGTGTCTGCTGGCTACGTTTCTGGCTACGTGTTCTGCTCTTGCTGTTAGGGGCGCGGTGCGTCAGAGGTTCGTGACCGCGATGAGATCTACATTGCCCGAGGCGTAGGCGTGCGAGTAGTAGACGCGGACGTCGGCTTCGCCGGGTACCTCGAGGGCGGCTTCGCGGACCTCGTACTCGGGTTGATTCGAGAGCTCGGTGACCGGGATGCTCGGAGCCTGCCAAGGCTCATCACCGATCTTCGCGATGAAGCTGCGCGCCGTGCTCCACGCCCGCTGGCTGGGTGACTCGCGTTCAATCCATGCGTGGAACGCAGCAACGTCTCGAAGCGCCACTACTCAGATGGTGGTTCTGTCTGAGCGAGGAACTCCTCGCCGGTCATGGTCTCGGTCGACTCCAAGCCGTTGACGCGGGCCAGTGACTCGCGGAGGAGTTTGACGAACGCGGGATTCCTGAGGTCCTTCTCAGCTGCCGCCCACGACCGATCGAGCGCGTCCTGGCGCCGCTGCTGCTCGTCGGTCAATTGTTCGTGGCGCATGGCCATGACGCAGCTCCTCGGTACCCAACCAGGGTACCTCTCCCGAGTCCGTGAGCCGAGCGGTCCAGAGTTTGGCAAGCGCCCCACCAACCGGTGTCCCATCGCGATATTGGGTGTCCCAGTACGGCTCTT
>JAAEMS010000221.1 GCA_024225275.1 Actinomycetes bacterium | reverse complement strand
AATCGTTTGCCTGCGGGAGCCCGAAACCCTGTCATGGCCGCTGACCAGCCGCCCATGACACCAAGCAGTACGCGAATAGCCGGATCGAGTGGGACCACGGCCGCCTCAAAGCAAGACTCCGGCCGATGCGCGGCCTGCTGACTGATCGGACCGCGTCGGTAGTGATCAGCGGTCACGCGTTCGTCCAGAATCTTCGACGCGGCCACTACGAACGCGGCACCGAAGCCGACCGCAAGCATCTGCGCCTGGCGGCCACTTTCGAAGAGCTCGCCGATGTGATCTGACCGAACACCGACACCAAACCGGCAGCCCGCGCCCGCCGATCGATCAACGCAACGGTGCCCCCGAAGCTGGGCAAGGGATTGTCTCGGCGAACGGAATCTTGCTGCCCGGGCAGCGGGCGTCATGAACGGTGGTGAGCTGTGACGACAGCCGGCGTGATGTCATCCACACCCGCTGCTGTCGTGAGCGGGGGACGAATGAACACAACGTGCCCGTTCACATGCTTGCGAAACTTGGAGTGCTCCTCCACCAAACGAGCCTTCACCTGCACCCGACGACCATCCGGCAAGACCAAGTCATGGGATTTTGCCGACGTGCTCTCGGCCAAGGTCCCACCAAGAGTTCTGGCCAGCAGCCACTCCGAATAGTCACCAATCGGAGCGTTGTTCGTCCGCACAACCCCTCGACGCCTCAGCTCGGCCAACGCCGCGGCGTACCCAGACAGCAACTCCTGTGTCGATGCCTCCCGATGCCAACCCACAGCCCCTGAACCTACCTCGCCGTGATCTCCCTACTCATCGACATTCAGCCGCGGTTCAGGCGGCCCGCTACCAGAGCGGTCCCCACGGGTCGCCACTTGCAGAAGCATTAGCAAGCAACACCCCTGCCGCCAGACACCCACGCTGACAAGGGCTTATGCGAAACGTGTCGGAGGGGGGACTTGAACTGCTCATCGGCTGGTCCGACGAGTCGTGGCTGTTCTAGGAATCCGCGTGTTCCGGGGCTCTCGGGCGGTCGGCGTTCCGACGGATCGCGTCGATTCCGGCCTGTTGCGAGAATTCTGATGACATCGTGATGACAAGCGACACAGCTTCATCACTTCCGACCGAAGACCCGCCGATGTCGGTAACCGCTCCAAGAAGTGTCGGTCTGCCCTTCGTGGGGTTCGACTTCGATTGGGACGTTTCCGCCTAGGACCACGTCCAGCTCCGCCGCAATCTCATCCAGATTCTCCCTGGCCGCGTGATCCAAGCGGTCGAGCGCTATGTGCAACCGGACGGCGGGTTGGGCCCATTCGACGGCGACAGCAACGATGTCGTGCCCAATCTCGCCCACGAGGGCCTGTGCCACCTGGGCAACTAGGTAGTTTCCCCAGCCAACGGCGCCCATGTCTGCTGGGGTTGGCATCCTGCCCTCCCGAATCCATCCCTCCTCGGGTGCCAAGGCGACGAGAGCATCGATCTCGACTTCTTCTGGGATCCAGAACCGCCCGCAGGACGAACACTTCGCTGCGTCGACCCCAGCCTGAGACAAACCGACGTGGGTCAGGTCACCGGGGATGTCGTGCTTCCGAACGAGGAGCCACTCGTCGGAGAGGGGTTCGTCGGCCTTCCAGAGCACGACCGTTCCACAGGTACAACGCGAACGCGCCATCAAGCATCACCAGCGCCAAGCAGAAGATTCATCGAGGCCATTCCAAGGTCGGACAGCTCAGACTTGTCGACCAGAACGGTGAGCATCCGCCGCTCGCTCTTTGTCAGCTCGGCATCCTCACGGTCGGCCCCGCCGAGAAGTCTGACCAGGGAATCGACGTCACGCAGATGCTTTGCCCGACTCGCTGCGGACTGCGACGAGATCTTCACTACGGCAGCGGCCTTGCCGAGCACCGCGCCGACAAGGTCCGGGCGCCTTATCTGTGCGGTCGCGCCGTCGATCTCGACTGACACGATGCCCCTTCGATGGAATGCTTGGCTCGTACCCGGGGCTTCGATCGTCCGGCCCGAACCGAGCTTGAGCTGCGCCCGCGCGCCGACATTGTCGGGCGCCAACACATCGATGGTTGCACCGCCACGGCGATACCGGTGAGCGGTTCCGTCAGGGCCGGGGTCGTCCTGGCTGAAGCTGGCCGAACTCAGCGATGCATGAATCCTCGCCAACCCCGCCGGTTCCGCACGAAGGTCGACAACCACATCGACGTCATCAGTGGGCCGCACATCGGCGGCGCTCCGCTCGACCTCGTGGAGAAAGACCATCTGTCCACCGACCAACAGCCAGTTGTCACCGAACGCCGGGGCGAGGTCGACGAGCGCCTTCCATGACTCGGCCTGCCCGCCGAGCAGCGGAGGCAACACGACCGGTGGAAGATCAGTCACGAAACGCGATCAGGTTCTCGGCTGCGACCCAATGGCGAGGAGCGCCGGAATCCATGAGATCCAGGGCAACCGCAGCACGAGGCGCACGACGCACTCCACCATCGTTAGCAGCGGCACTCTCAGCAAACGACCACAGTTCGTCGGCCACCACCCGAAGAACCACTCCGCCAAGCTGATCAGGAACCGCAGCGACCAGCGAGCCAAGCTCATCGTGTAGCGACACCGAGACATACAAGTCGGCCTCAGAGCCGTCAGGCTGGACGAGCTCACCGAAACCATTGGCAGCGACAGCGCCACTGACCAACACTCGGTCATGCCTGGACATGAACTCGAGATCAGCAGCGCTCATCTCGTAGCGATGAACCTCTCCCCTGTTCCGATACCGACTGACATTCGACAAATCGACGTCGCCTGCAACGATCTGCTCCCACGCACGACGACCACTCAAGGGACGGCCGCGACGATTCGACACCTGCTGACGAGCAACAACCGCGTCACGAGGAACCGCCCACGCGTTCCCAAACCGCACGCCAGGAAGATCACCTGCCACGACGAGCTGTCGGACGCGCTCAGACGACACGCCAAGAAGCGCAGACGCATCTGCGAGTGGGAGCAGGTCCGAAGCCATGGTCCTAATATATTGGATTACTCCAATATATACAAGCTTTCCCGACGAACAAGCCGGCCCTGAGACAATGCCAACGACTCAGAAGAGCCGATCGATTCTGGCGACTGCCGAGTTGTCGAGCACGCCAGTCGAACGTTCGACCTTGGCGAGCAGGGACTTGCACGCGGCGTCCGCCGCCACTTCAAGCTGATCAGGCGTGCGGCCCCACCCTCCTTGCCACTCATCGTCAAGCGCGTACAACTCGCCGATCTCCTCGAGTGGCCACTCGTAGTTCAGGGCGACGGCCAGCGTGTAGAAGCGTTGACTCGTCTGCCCCGGCGGTTCCAGCCGGAGTAGCGACCGCTTCGCGAGAAGTGCGGAGGCAAGCCCAACCTGGGAGTCATCGTCTAGGTCGGTTTCCTGGCCAACATCCACAAGGAATTCCGCGTACTTGTCTCGAGCGTCGAACGGGTCGGCCGGATGTCTTAGATCGAGCCCGGCAAGGTCGATGAGGGCGTCGCTGTTGATTCCGAATGCGACGTATTGAGCGGCCAGGTTGGGAAGGTTCCTGGCATCACCGATCCGCAATCGAATGAGCGCCTGCACTGTTGCAAGCTCAAGTGGAGTTACGGGGATGTGCCGATTCGGCATAAGGGGCCGCGCCGGTAGGTGACCATCCACCGGTCGTCTTGTTGTCCCGATTTTGATGTCGGGTGCGACCAACAACGACGACGCAGTGGAGGTACCGGGTCATCATGACACGCGCTTTGGATCCTGAGGTGATGGAAGTT
>JAAEMS010000220.1 GCA_024225275.1 Actinomycetes bacterium | reverse complement strand
GTCGCGTCGCCAGACACTGGACACAGCCGCCCACTCACCGCACGGGCAGACCACCAACCGGTACAGAGCTGCGCGATCTGGTCGTGCGACTCGCCACCGAGAACCCGACCTGGGGACACCGCCGCCTCCAGGGCGAACTCGCCCGAGTCGGACACACGATCGCCAAGACCACCGTCTGGCAGATCCTCACCGACAACAACATCAACCCCTCCCCGAAACGGTCCGAGGTGACCTGGACCGAGTTCTTGCACTCCCAAGCCGCCCCCAACCTGTTCATCAGCCACCGAGAACGACTCGAAGACGCCCGGGCTCTGGTCCGTGATCGAGGCAGCCAGTTCACCAACAGCTTCGACGAGATCTTCCGCACCGAAGGCCACAAGATCCTCCCCACACCCGTACGGACTCCGGTGGCCAACACGTTTGCCGAGCGCTGGATCGGATCGGTCAGTCGAAAACTCCTCGACAGAATCACCATCTGGAACCAACGACAGCTCGAGCGACTCGTCATCGACTGCATCGCTCACCACAACCAGCACCGACCCCACCAGTCGCTCGGCCAGCGGCCACCGACACCAGTCGACAAGCCGCCAGACACGCCCCCGGCGACCGTCCCCGTGCTTCGAACCAGCCGATGCGACGGACTCATCCACGAATACCAGAACGCCGCCTGACAGCGACGACAGACTCACCGGGCGCCCGGTGGGGTGAACCAGGACCCGCCATCATTCGTGGTCGGACCCGACAGGCTCCTCGGCTGGCGCTGTACGCGACCCTCCCGGGCCCACGAGCCGGGCCGAGGCTCGGCGCAGTCCGGCGTCCGATGATCTCCGTGACCACATTCACAGCAGGTATGAGCAAAGCTGAGTTGCAGTCGCTCAGGTTTACTCCTATTCTTGGATCAGGAAATCAGTAATCCCCCTTGAACCCTGGAGGTTCCGACATGCTGCTTCGATTCGATCCCTTCCGCGACCTCGACCGCGTATTCGAGGCCCCCACCAGGGCCACCGCCCACCCGTCGGTGCCATTCGATGCCGTCCGCAAAGACGGAAAGGTCGTCATCCACTTCGACTTGCCCGGGGTGAACCCCGCCGATGTCGATCTCACCGTCGAGCGCAACGTCCTCACCCTGAAAGCCATTCGCGACTGGGTGACCACCGAGGGCGAAGAGGTCATCACCACCGAGCGTCGGCACGGCGAGTTCGTACGCCAGCTCCATCTCGGCGAGAACCTCGACACCGGGGCCATCGCCGCCACCCACGAACACGGTGTGCTCACCGTCGAGATTCCCGTGGCCGAGACGGCCAAGGCCCGCAAGGTAGAGGTCGCCGCGCCCACTCCCGCCATCGAGGCCGAGGTCGACGCCGCCTGAGCGTCCCGGTCCAGCCTGTTCCCGGCCCACCCACGCACCCTCCCTCCCTCCATCCATCCACCCCCCCGGATGGACTCAGCGTGGGTGGGCTGTGGCTGTTCTGCTCAGGTATCGCCCGTGAACCTCAGGCGCTGATCAGCATGGCCCGGATGCCCAAGCCCATCAGGAACAGGCCGCCGAAACCGTAGAGCAGGTAGATCCAGTCGCGGAGTTGGTCGCGGTAGCTGTACAGGATCCCCACCGCGATGATCGCCACGAACCCATAGAACATGTGGAACTGGGGCGGCTCGAATCCCTGGCCGCTCACCAACACCACGCCCAGCACCACCTGCACAATGATGGCGATCTCAACCACCCCGGTGAACCACCAGAGGGCGCGGGTGCGCAGGCTCGGGAGCCGATGGGCGCCCAGCGACCACACTCCGGCCAGGGCGTTGCCGATGATCATGAACCAGGCCCACGATTCGTGGACAGCGCGGACGGTCACGGGGTCTCCTCATCGACTGCGACCCGGCGATGCTAGTTATCCCTGACCCGGGTATCGACCCGGCCAGGTCGTTGTGAGACCCTGGAGCGGTCTGCTGCCCAGGTCCGATCAGCCAAGGGAAACATGGAGCACACCAGCTACGTCATCGCCGAGCTCGAACTCGATGGCGAGGCGTTCGACATGATCGTGGGCGATCTGGTCGTGGTCCGCCACGTCGATGGCCCCCTCGATTGGGAGCTGATCAGCCGCACCGAGGCCCGGGCCCCCGTAGCCCAGTCGCCGTACAAGCTGGCCATGCAGACCACCGAAGGGCGCCAGCTGAGGGGCCCCGCCTTCCTGGTCCGTTCCGACGGCCAGTCCCACGTCTGGCGGGGGGCCGGACCTCTGGGCGGCTTCGACCCCGACGACTTCCGAGGCCTCGAGAGCTGATGTCGGAGCCCGACGAAGCTCTCACTCGGTTGGTGCATCGGCTGGCCGAGATCGACGACACCCTGCGGGGCCTGTCCCCCGGCTGAGCGTGTCCGGCTCCTGATCCCGATTTGGTGTCAGACACCCATCCCGATCCAAGTGTCCGACACCTACACCCAGGCGGACTCGAGGATGCCGCGGATGTCGCCTTCGCCGACGGGCATGGGGTTGCGCTCGACGGCCGGGCTCGACGCCACGGTGCGCACGACCGCCTCGAGCATGTCGTCGTCGAACCCGTGATCGCTCAGACCGCCGGTGGCTCGCGCCGCGGAAGCCAGATCAGCGACGATGGTGGACAGATCCAAGCCGTCAACCACCTGCTCGGCCAGCCGGCCCGCGGTCTCTTCGATGGCAAGATCATTGAAACGCAGGGTGTGGGGCAGGAGCAGGGCGTGGAGCAGTCCGTCGGCCATCCCACTACGACCACCGGCCACCCGCACCAGCTCGTGGTGCAGGGCAACAACCGCGTTCTGCCGGGCCCGCCCCGCCAGTACCGCCCCATCGACGAGCTCCTCGATGATCACCGCGTCGATCGGGTCCGAGTCGACGGCGGCGGAGAGAGCGGCCAACAGCCGGCCCGAGGCCGCGGCCGCCAGGGCACCGGCTTCGGGGGTGCGCTGGGTGGACCACGAGGTCTCGAGGGCGTGAGCCAGGGCGGTGAATCCGGTCAACAGCAGGAAGCCCCGATCGACTGCCGCCACCGCGTCGCGATTCACGATCACCCCGCGGGGTACCGCGGTGGGCCCGCCGGCGAGATCCTTGGCGCCGGAGCGGGGGTCGGTCATGGCGAACTCGCCGGTGAAGGCGGCTCCGGCCAGCGTGGTCGGTACAGCCAGGTGGGGTACCGCGGGGCGGTCGAGCACATGGGTGCCGGGGGTACCCGCTTCCTTTTCGAGGAACCAGGCCACCGCCTTGGCGGTGTCGACCGCTGATCCACCGCCCAAGGACACGACTCCATCGATGTTCTCGGCCCGAGCCAGCGAGATAGCGGCCTGGATGCTGGGGGTGGGCACGTGGGCCTCTACCCGGTCGAAGGTAGCGGCCAGATTGCGGCCCAGGGCCCTCACCACGGGGATCGATGCTTCGTCGGCCAGCCGGTTCGGGGTGGTGACCAACAGGAGACGGCGGGCCCCGGTGATCCGGGGCAGGTCGCGTAGCGAACCGAGGGCCTCGCCGCCACCGACGATGATCTGCTGGCCGAAGCCGTGGTGGACCCAACCCATCAGCGGCGCACCGTCAATGGAGTCCGGGCAGGAGATCGAGGTAACGGGGGCCGGCCGAGTGGTCGGTTGCTCCGTGCTCGATGAACCACTCGGTGCCAAAGGCGACGGCGAACGGTTCGGGTTCCATGGCCAGGAAGAACGACTGCTCGCTGATCTGGCTGCGGTGGACGGCCATGGCCTGGCGTTTGAGATCTATGGCCTCACCCACCCGAACGCCGTGGGTCAGCTGGTGCTCGAGGGTACCGAACTGGGCAATCTCGTCCTCGCTGAAATCGGCGGGCAGGTCGGGAGCCTCGGCCATCTGCTTCATGATCTCGGTGCGGTTCATGGTGGCTTCGAACACTCCTTCCGTACCGGCCAGCCGCGCCGCCGCTGACCCCACCCGATGAACCTGGATGTGGTCGGGGTGGCCGTAGCCGCCGTGGTCGTCGTAGATGGTGAGAACGTCGGCCCGCAAGCCGCTCAGGAGCTTGGCCAGCCGCCCGGCGGCCTCCTCGACATCGGCCCGCCAGAACGAATCGGGATGATCGTTCGACGACTCGCCCATCATTCCCGAGTCGACGTACTCGAGAAACTCGACGCGTTCCACCCCCAGGATGCGGGCCGCCTCCTCGGCTTCGTCGGAGCGTCGGTGGTGAAGATGCTCGTCGTCGTCGAGGATTCCCTCGACCGGCTCGCCCTGCTCACCCCGGGTGGCCAAAACCAGCACCACCCGGTGGCCGGCCGCCGCTGCGTTGGCCATCAGGCCGCCGGTGGCGATGACCTCGTCGTCGGGGTGGGCGTGGAAGGTGACGAGGGTTGCCATGATCAGGCAATCGCCCCCGACTCACGGAGGGCGGCAAGATCATCGGCCGAGTAGCCGGCCTCGGCCAGAACCTCGTCGGTGTGCTGGCCGGTGTGAGCCGGCGGGCGCTTGATCTGGGCCTGGGTACGAGAGAAGCGGGGAGCCGGCGCCGGCTGGACCACCCCGTTCGGCTCGATGAAGGTCTGCCGGTGCACATTGTGGGGGTGTTTGGGGGCCTCGGTGAGCGACAGCACCGGGGCGAAGCACACGTCGGAGTGCTCCATGATCTCGCACCACTCGTCGCGGGTCTTGGTCTTGAACAGGCCGGCCACCCTCTCCTTCATGCCTTCCCACGAATCGCGGTCGGTCTGGCGGGGCAGATCGTCCTGGTCGCCCAGCCCGCTCTTCTCCAGCAGCTCGGCGTAGAACTGGGGCTCGATCGAGCCGATCGAGATGTACAGGCCGTCGCTGGTCTCGTAGACGTCGTAGAAGTGGGCTCCGGTGTCGAGCATGTTGGTGCCCCGGTTCTCGGTGTCCCAGACGCCCATGGCGTTCATGGCGTGGAACATCGTCATGAGCGCCGCCGCACCATCGACCATGGCGGCGTCGATGACTTGACCCTGACCGGTGCGGGCCGCATTGAGCACGCCGCAGACCACGCCATAGGCCAGCAGCATCCCGCCGCCGCCGAAGTCGCCCACCAGGTTGAGGGGCGGCATGGGGCCACCACCCCGGCGGCCGATGGGTTCGAGGGCGCCGGCCAGGGCGATGTAGTTGATGTCATGACCGGCGGCCTGTGCATAGGGCCCGTCCTGGCCCCAGCCGGTCATGCGGCCGTAGACCAGCTTGGGGTTGCGGGCCAGGCAGTCTTCGGGGCCCAGACCCATACGCTCGGTGACGCCGGGGCGGAAACCCTCGATGAGGGCGTCGGCGCTCTCGACGAGCTTCATGACGGCCTCGACCCCGTCAGGGCTCTTGAGGTCCACGCCAATCGACCGGCGACCGCGGTTGAGTACATCGACGGGCGGGGAGGCGGGGTCGCCGCCCATGACCGCCGAGGCTCGGTCGACGCGGATGACCTCGGCCCCCATGTCGGCCAGCATCATGGCGCAGAACGGGCCCGGTCCGATGCCGGCCAGCTCGACGACGGTGATCCCTTCGAGTGGTCCCATGTGGTGTGTCCCTTGTGTCGGTGTGATCTTGGTCTTGTCAATCGGCGCGGTCACGCAGGGCCCGCACGGCCGTGGCCCAGCTGGGCCAGACCTCGGGTGGATAGTCGTGGCCCATCCCCTCGATGAGCAAGAGCTCGGCGCCGGGTATGAGCTCGGCCGTCCGCTCACCCCCGTCGGGTGGGATGAGGGTATCGGAGGCGCCATGGATGACCAGGGTCGGGACATCGAGTTCCCGCAGCCCCTCGGTCCGGTCGGGCGAGGCCCGTACCGCCAGCATCTGGCGGCCCACTCCGATCGGGTGATGGGCCCGGTCATAGGCTGCGGCAGCGCGGGCGCGGGCCCGATCCTCGTCGTACCAGTCGGGGCTGGCCCACAAGCGGCCGGTGTCGACCGTGTGCTGGATGACGGCACTGCGCTCGGCCGGCGCCGGTGACATGAGGCCCCGGCTGGCCTCGGGGGTCGATACGCCGTAGTCAGCCTCACCGGTGCGCGACATGACCGAGGTGAGGGTGGCGACCCGCTCGGGGTACTCGATGGCCATGGTCTGGACGATCATCCCGCCCATCGACACCCCGAGGATGTGGGCCCGGTCGATGCCCGCTGCGTCGAGGACCGCCACCGCGTCAGCCGCCATGTCGGACAGGTCATAGGGCACGTCGACCGACTCACCGGCCTCGACCCGTTTCAGGGTGCCGACGACGTCGATGTCGAACTCGTCGAGCCAGGTGCTGAGGCCGACATCGCGGTTGTCGAAGCGGATGACATGGAACCCCTCGGTGACGAACGCATCGACCATGCCGGGGGCCCAGGCGATCATCTGGGACCCGAGGCCGTTCACCAGGAGGAGGGTCGGATCCTCCGGCGAACCGAAGGTCTCGTACACGAGCTCGACCGCGCCACTGCGCGCCGTGCGGCTCATGCCACCCGTATCACGTTGGAAGTGATCGAGGAGATGATCGGCCCCCACAACGGGATCGGGAGGTCGTGGGCCATCTCCTCGAGCATCAACAGCTCGGCGTCGGGCACGAGCTCGGCCGTACGCTCGCCGCCGGTCGGGGTGATCAGGGGGTCTTGGGCACCATGAATGACCAGAGTGGGCAGATCGAGAGCCTGGAGGCCCTCCTCGCGGCTGCCCGACGCCATGATGGCGGCGACCTGACGGGTCACCCCATCGGGGTTGAACCCGCGGTCGTAGTGGGCGGCGGCCCGGGCCCGCACATCGTCCTCGTCGAAGTGGGCGGCGCTGCTGATCACCTTCGATACCCCCACGCTGTGCTCGATGGCGGCCTCACGTTCGGTCGGTCCCGGACTGAGCAGGGCGCCCATGGCGTCGGGGGTGGGGGCACCGAACTCGGGGTTGCCGGTGTTCGACATGATCGAGCACAGGCTGGCGATGCGGTCGCCGTGTTCGATGGCCATGGTCTGGACGATCATGCCGCCCATCGAGGCCCCCACGATGTTGGCCTGGCTGATATCGAGATGGTCGAGCAGCCCGATGGCGTCGGCCGCCATGTCGGAGAGGTTGTAGGGGGCGCCGTCGAAGGGCTGGCCCATCATGCCGGCGGTGACGGCCGCGGCCATGTCGACCTCAACGCCGTCGAACCAGGTCGACATGCCCACGTCGCGATTGTCGAAACGGATGACCCGGAAGCCTCGGTCGACCAGGCCCTGGCACAGCTCGTCGGGCCACACGATCATCTGCGCACCCAAGCCCATGACCATCAGCAAGGGCGGGTCATTGCCATCTCCGAATTCTTCGTAGTGCAGCTCGACAGGACCCACGGTTGCGTTCGCCATCCGGCCATGCTCGCACGCCGGACCCCCCACACCCGAAATTCGCCTGGGAAAGGTTGTGTAGGCACCCTTATCCGACATGTTTCGGATGGTTGGCGCTTCCTGCGGTGCATGGGCTGACGGCCAGGCCGGTACGATCCCGCGATGCAGCTGGCCAGCATCCACATCCACCCCATCAAGTCCTGTCACCGACTCGAGGTAGAGACGGCCCGGGTCTCGGTCCGGGGCATCGAACACGACCGTGAGTGGCAGGTCACCACCCCCGAAGGTGAGCCCATCACCCAGCGTCAGCACCCGGTGATGGCCACCGTGCAACCCACCCTGATCAGCGGGGGTCTCCGGCTCGAGGCTCCTGGCCGCCAGCCCATCGAGGTGCCGCACCCGACTGATGCATCGGCCACGGTGCGGACCCTGTTCAAGGTGCCGGTCGAGGTCGGTGACGCGGGCGATGACGTTGCCGCCTGGTTCTGCGATCTGTTCGGCGAGCCAGCCCGCCTGACCGCCTTCGTCGGCGCCACCCAGTGGCGCCTTCCCGGCGGCTTCGACGTGTTCGACCAGGACGTCTCGTTTGCCGATGCCGCTCCCGTACTGGTCGCCAACACCGCGTCGCTGGCGTGGCTGAACGAGAGGGCGTCCGAACCATTCGGTATGGACCGCTTCCGCCCCAACCTGGTGGTCGACACCGACGAAGCGTGGGTCGAAGACACCTGGTCGCGCTTCCGGGTAGGAGCCGCTTCCGTCACCACCGGCAGCCCCTGGCCCCGATGCCCCATTCCCCAGATCGACCAGGACACCGCCGAACGCCACAAGGAGCCGGCTCTGGCCCTGAAGGCCCACCGTTGGTGTACCGACGCCTCGGCTGCTCCCGCGCGGTGGCGGGGCGCCCTGGAGGGCAGCGGCCTGTTCGGCATCGGCTGTGCCATCGGTCCCACTGGCACCGATCTGACCGTCGGGGACCCCGTCGAAGTCGACGAAACCACCGCCCCTCTGGCGAAATTCGGGTGAGAAGGGTGATCAGATCACCCTTGCCGTGCAAATTTGGGAGGAGTGGGATCCGCCGGGGTCTGACCCCATCCTTTGCCGCCCCTTGAGCGCCGCAGGGTCGGGCCGTAGGGTGCAGCCATGATTCTCGCTGCGTACCGTGACACGCCCTACAACATCGTGTTGTTCCTGCACATCCTGTGCGTGCTGGCCGCCTTCGCTCCGGCCTTCATCAACCCGATACTCGATCGCCGAATGGACGACATCGATCAGGGCGCCGCCTCCACCGTCCGGTCGTTCCAGGCCATCGGCACCCAGCGCATCCATGGACCCGCCCTGGCTCTGGCCGGGATCCTGGGTTTCGGGCTGGTGGGCATGAGCGGCGATCCCGCCGGGGGCGACACCAGCGTCTACTCCATGAGCGACGGCTGGATCGTGGCCGCCATGGTGGTCTGGGTGGCCATGAACGGTGTCCTGCACGGCCTGCTGTATCCGGCCGAACGGGCCTACGGCACCGGCAACCGGATGGCCAAGTCGAAGGTCGATCTGGGTGGTGTCATCCTCACGGTGCTCCTCCTGATCCTGCTTTACCTGATGGTCTTCCGGCCCGGAGCCTGAGTCCCGATGGCCCCCGATGGGCTCCGGGCCCGACACGACCGCATTCTCGGCGACGCCACTCCCCTCTTCTACGACGAACCCCTCGAGCTCACCGAGGGTGACGGGGTCTGGCTCCACACCGCTGACGGCGACCGCTATCTGGACGTGTACAACAATGTGCCTTGTGTGGGACACGGCAATACCCGGGTGGCCGAGGCCATGTACCAGCAGGCCCGCACCCTCAATGTGCACAGCCGCTACCTCCACCAAGGGGTGATCGAGTACGGCGAACGGCTCCTCGGGCTCCACCACGACCAGTTCGAGAGCGTCGTGTTCGCCTGCTCGGGCTCGGAGGCCATCGAGATCGCCCTCATGATGGCCAGGGGCGCCACCGGCGGCCGGGGGATCATCGGCACCGACGCCACCTACCACGGCAACACCGAGGAGGTCAGCAAGCTGACCAGGCTGTCGTCGGTCAACGCATCCAGCCCCCACCCCGAGTTCCGGTCCATCCCCACCCCCCAACTCTTCCGGCCCCTGGCCCCCGGCCTCACCGACACCGAGCTCACCGCCCTCTACCTGTCCGAGCTCGAAACCCAGATCGCGGCGTTCGAGGCCGACGGGGTGGGCTTCGCCGGCATGATCGCCTGCTCGATCATGGCCAACGAGGGCCTCCCCCGCATCCCCGCCGGCTTCATGGAAGGGGCAGTCGAGCTCGTACACGAGGCGGGTGGGTTGTTCATCGCCGATGAGGTTCAGGCCGGCTTCGCCCGCAGCGGTCGGTGGTGGGGATACCAGACCTCGGGGTTCGAGCCCGACATCGTCGCCATGGGCAAACCAATGGGCAACGGCCTACCGGTGTCGGGCGTGACAGCCAGCCATGAGCTGGTCAGCGGCTTTCGACGTACCCGCCGGTACTTCAACACCTACGCGGGAAGCCCGCTACAGGCTGCGGCCGGCAACGCCGTACTCGAGGAGATCGAGAGCGGCGACCTGGTGAGCCAGGTGTCCAGGGTCGGAGCCCATCTCCGGGCCGGCCTCGACGCGCTCGAGCATCCTGCTCTGGCCGACGTGCGCGGCCACGGCCTGTTCATCGGCGTCGAGTGGGTCACCGACCCCGATTCGAACACCCCCGACCCCGACGGAGCGGCCCGCGTGGTCGAGGCCATGCGCCAGCGGGGCATCCTCATGGGCCAGGCCGGACAGCACCGCAACGTGCTCAAGGTCCGACCCCCGCTCGTGTTCAACGACGAGCACGCCGACCTCTTCCTCGATGCCTTCTCTGACGCGATCGACGCCGTCCCCGCCACCAGTGTTCGAGCGTAAGCCCACCCCCACCCCCGAACTGGCGGCCGCGGCCCGAGCTGCGGCCGTCGAATGGGACCTCGACGCCGGGTCGATCGAGTTGGTGGCCATCCAGGAGAACGCCGTGTTCCGGGCCGAGAGGGCCGGCGCCCAGGGCCCGGTCGCTCTGCGCCTCCATCGCCCGGGCTACAACTCGCGGGCCGAGCTCGAGTCCGAGGTGGCGTGGGTATCGGCGCTCCGCGAAGCCGGGCTCGATCTCCCCGGTGCCCTCCCCAATCGGCACGGCGAGTTCTACCGGGCCTTCCCCGTAGGGTCCGAGCAACGCGAAGTCGGGGTCATCGAATGGATCGATGGCAGCCCCCTCGGGGAGTCCCTGGCCCACGACTCCAGCCGGGCCGCCGAACACCACCGCCGGCTCGGGGCGCTGGCCGCTCGGGTACACGACGTCTCCGAGCGTTGGCCACGGCCGCCGGACTTCAGCCGCCGGTCCTGGGATGTCGCCGGTCTGGTGGGGCAGGACCCGCTGTGGGGTCGCTTCTGGGAAGTCGATGGCCTCACCCCCGCCCAGGCCGATCTCCTCCTCCGGGCCCGAGCATCCACCCACGACGTACTGGCCGGGCTGGCCACCACCGATGACTATGGGCTCATTCATGCCGATCTCCACCTCCACAATGTGCTCGTCACCGATGACGACCGGCTGGTCATGATCGACTTCGACGATGCCGGATACGGCTGGTACGCCCACGAGCTTGCGGTTGCCCTCCATCCATCGGTGGGCGAGCCCTACGAGGTCGCGGCCCGCCAGGCCCTGGTCCAGGGCTACCGCGAGGTCCGACCGCTCAGCGATGATCAGGTCACCCTCATCGACACCTTCCTGCTGATCCGTCACCTCATGCTGGTGGCCTGGCTGGACGCCCGTCCCGAGTTGGGTCTCCAGGCCGAGATGCCCGGTCTCGTCGAAGCGGCCACCCAGGCCGCCGAGCGCCGCCTGTGAGCACCTTGCAGGCTGGCTAACGTCCCCCGCCATGGAACAACCCCTCGCCGGGCTCGTGGTGGTCGAGCTCGCCACCGGGATCGCCGGCCCCTACACGGGCAAGCTGGTGGCCGACTACGGAGCCGATGTCATCAAGGTCGAGCCGCCCACCGGCGACCCGTCCCGGAGCGAGAGTCCCCGGCCCGGGCCGCGACCCGACCCGGAACGCAGCCCCCTCTTCCTCCATCTGAACCGCAACAAGCGGTCGGTCGTCATCGACGAGGAGGCCGACGAGGACCGGGCCCTGCTCGCGGACCTCATCGCCGGCGCCGACGTGGTCATCGAGTCCTCGGTCCCGGGCCGGTCACCTCCGGGCCTCGACCCCGATGAGTTGGGGGCCCGCTACCCGGGTCTCGTGGTCACCAGCGTCACCCCCTTCGGTCGCACCGGCCCCTACGCCGGGTGGCCGGCCAGCGAGCTCACGACCTACGCCATGGCCGGACCCCTCAGCTCCACCGGGTCGCCCGATCGGGAGCCGGTGAGGTTGGCCGGCAACATCATCCAATACCAGTGCGGGGCGGTGGCGGCGGCGGCCACCCTGGCGGCAGTGGCCATGGCCGAGGCGTCGGGGCAGGGAACCCATGTCGACGTCTCCAACTTCGAGACCCAGGCGGGCTCGATCGACCGCCGTATCGCCCTCCTGGTACGCCATGTGTTCACCGGCCGGCTGGGAGAGCGCGAGGGTGGCCACCGCGAGGGCCTGATCCCGGCCGGCATCTACCCCACCCTCGACGGCTACACCCAGATCGTGTTCGCCCCCAACTGGATGCCCCGAGTGGCCGAGATGCTGGGCCATGAGGAGCTACAGGAACGAATCGCCCAGCCCGACTGGATGGAAGACGACGAGATACCGGGGCTGCTCAACGAGGCCATCTTCGGCTGGACACTCACCCGCACGAGCCAGCAGACCATGGAGGACGCCCAGGCCCGGCAGCTGGCCGTCACCCCGCTGAACTCCACCACCGACGTATTGGCCGACGATCACTTCCGGAGCCGAGGGTTCTGGACCCCAGTGGATCATCCGGTCGCCGGCAAGTTCGAAGCACCGGGTCCCCAGATCCGGATGACCGATGGATGGGTCCCGCGGCGGCCCTCGCCCACCCTGGGTCAGCACACCGCCGAACTGAGGGCAGCACCCCCGCCGGAGCGGGCCGCCCGAACACCGGCCGGCGAACGCCGCCTCCCCCTCGAGGGAGTCCGCGTCCTCGACCTGACCGTCGTGTGGGCCGGACCCCTCTGCACCGCCCTTCTCGGCGACCTGGGGGCCGAGGTCATCCGGCTCGACAATCCGAACCTGTTCCCCACCGCCACCCGGGGGGCCATCCCCCGACCCCGGCCCGGCCACGAGGCCGACTTGGGTCAGTACTGGGGTGTGTTCCCCGGTGATGAGGGGGGTGAGCGCCCCTGGAACCGGGTGGGTGCGTTCGTATGCCACGCCCGGGGCAAGAAGGGCGCCACGCTCGACCTGCGCACCCAGCTCGGTCGCGAGACGTTCCTGCGCCTGGTCGAGCAGAGCGACGTGTTCGTCGAGAACAACTCAGCCAAGGTGCTCGACACCCTGGGCCTGGGCTGGGACGAGCTCCACGCCCGCAACAGCCGGCTGATCGCGGCCCGCCTGCCTTCCCTGGGCCTCGAAGGGCCCTACTCCGACTACATCGGGTTCGGAGCTCATATGGAGGCCATTTGTGGGCTGACCTCACTCCGGGGCTACCTCGATCTCGATCCCTCGGCCCTCGACTCCACCTATTTCATGGATCCCGCCAGCGGCGCGGCGGCCACGTTCGCCATCCTCGCCGCCCTCCGCCGGCGGGAACGCACCGGTCACGGCGAGCTCATCGAGTTGGCTCAGGCCGAGAACCTGCTCAACTACATCGGTGAGTATCTCGTCGACACTTCCCTCACCGGCGAACCCCACGACCGTCACGCCAACCGCGACCCCCACCTGGCGCCCCAAGGGGTGTATCCCTGCTCCGGCGAAGACCGATGGATCGCCATCACGGTGGCCAACGACACCGAGTGGGCGGCCCTGGTCCAAGCCATGGACTCCCCCGGTTGGGCCCTCGACCCCGGGTTGGCCACCGAGACGGGCCGCCGAGCCCAGCACGACCTCCTCGACGACCGGCTCGCCCAATGGTCGGCCAGCTTCGATCGCGACGAGCTCGCGGCCCGCCTGCGTGAGCTGGGCGTGACCGTGGGCCCAGTGCTCGACGAAGCCGACCTGTTGGCCGACCCCGAGCTGGCGGCCCGGGGCTTCTTCCGTGAGAACAGCTCGCCCGACGTCCCGCCCTACCTCCTCCCCGGACACCTGTGGCACTGGGACGGGCCCGACCTTTGTTGGGGCCCGCTCAATCGTATGGGGGCCGACAACGACGAGATCTACCGGGGCCTGCTGGGACTGGGCGACGACGAGATGGCCGCCCTCGACGCAGAACGCCACCTGTCGCTCGACTACCTCGATATCGAGGGCCGGCCCCTCTGATGACCTGGGCCGGTGTCCTCGACCGCCAGCTCAGCGTCCGGCCGGGCCGACCGGTCAGCCGGCGGCGATCAGGACCGTGGCGGCCATGGCGGCCAGGAACCCCCAGAGCTGGAGCCTGGTCAACCGTTCGTTCAGGACCAGGCGGGCCAGCATCACAGTGGTGATGGGGTACAACGAGCTGAGCACCGCCACTACCGAGAGCAGTCCTTCGTGGGTGGCGTAGAGGAAGAGCACGTTCGAGCCGGTGTCGAACACACCGGTGAGGGCGATGAGTGGGGTGGCTCCCCCCCACTGAACGCCCCCGGGACCGGCGGTGACCAGGACGAAGAACCCGATGCCCACCGTGGTCAGCAGCCGGGCGCCGACCACCGGCCACGGGGCGCTGGCCGCATCGGTGGCGTCGATCACGATGAAGAAGGCGCCGAAGCCGACACCCGACATCAGAGCCTCGACGATCACCTGACCGGTCACCGGGCTGGATGGGGCGCTCGATGTGGACGAGACCAGGCCGATGGCCAGGACCGCCAGCACGATGCCAACCCACGCCCAGCCCGACAGCTCGTCGCCAAACCCCACCCCCCACGCCGCGGGAGCGGCCGCTGAGGTCATGGCCGTCAGGGGCGCCACGACTCCCATCGGGCCCCGGGCGAGCCCCCGGTAGAGCAGGCCCACACCCATCGCCCCGAAAGCCCCGCCGACCATACCCAGGACGAGGTCGCCCAGCAGGAACCGTTCGGCCATGACCAGGCTGGCGATGAACACCCCCACCAGACCCACCAGATGGGATCCGAGGACGACCTGGACCACCGAAGTCCGTTTGGCTGCGAGGCCACCACAGAAGTCGCCGGTGCCGAACAAGGCCGCGGTGAGGAGACTGAGGAAGACGGCCATGGCGAGCAAGCAGGGTAGAGGATCGCGGCCCCGGACCGGCGACGAAGTCGAGGTCGTGGTCGGTGTCGCCCACCAACCTCGGTGGCTTCCCCGCCTACTACCGGGGCCTGTCCCTCACCTGGCGCCGGCGTTCACCCCCGAGGGCCCCACCCTGCTAGCAAGGACCGGTGCCCGGCCTGATCCAACGACTCCGCCAGGCCGAACATCTGCTGGTCCTGTCGGGAGCCACGTTCCTGGTGATGGTGGGACAAGGCGTGGTCGCTCCCGTCCTGCCTCTCTACGCCCAGGAATTCGGAGTGGAAGCCACCATGGTGGGGCTCACCCTCACCGTGTTCGCCCTGGCCCGGCTGATCCTCAACATCCCGGCGGGACTGGTGGCCGATCGGCACGGACGCCGCCTGCTCCTGGTCGGCGGGCCGCTGATCACCTCGGTGGGAATGATCGGCTCGGGTCTGGCCAACGACATCTGGACCCTGCTCGTCTGGCGCTTCGTGGCCGGTGCCGGTTCGGGCTTCTACATGAGCGCGGCGATGATCTACCTGATCGACATCGCCCCTCCCGACAAGCGGGCCCGATACGTTGCGACCAACCAGTGGGCCCTCAGCTTCGGGGTGGCTGTCGGTCCCGGGGTTGGGGGCCTGATCGCCGAACGCTACGGCCTGGACATGCCCTTCTTCGTGGTCGGAGGCACCGCCCTGCTCACAGCCATCTACGCGGCAGTGCGGCTGCCCGAGACCCGCCCCGAGCAACCGCCCGAGCCCACCGATGGCAGCCCTCCGCCGGCCGAGATCACCACATGGGCGCTGCTCTCCAGCAAGCAGTTCCTGCTCATTGCGGTGGTCACGGCCACCATCTTCATGAGCCGGGCCGGTACCCGGGGAACGCTCGTGCCCCTCTACGCCAACGACGTGTTCGGGTGGGGGGCAGGCGAGCTCGGCCTGCTGTTCACGGCCACCGGCATGCTCACCCTGTTCACCCTGATCCCGGCCGCGGGGGCGGCCGACCGTGTTGGACGGGCCTGGGTGATCCTGTTCTCGGGAATTGCTGCCGGGGCCGGCACTCTTGTCATCGGTGGCAGCTCGACCGTGACCGCTTTCGTGGTCGGGAACGTGGTGATGAGCCTCGGTACGGGAACGGCCGGGCCGGCTCCCGCCGCCTACGTGGCCGACATCGCGCCCCCCAATCGGCGCGGCATGGCCGTGGCCCTCTACCGATCGGCCGGAGACTTCGGCTTCGTGGCCGCCCCTCCCCTGTTGGGCCTGCTCAGCGAGGCCACCTCGATCGGCGTGGCGATGAGGGTCAGCGGCGTACTGGTGGCGGGCGCCGCCGTTCTCTTTCTGGTGGGTTCACGGGGCGACCCCGCCGCCGGCCGTCAGGCCTGAGGGTCTCAGCCCGGCCGGGTGAACGTGTCGCGCTCTGATTCCACCTCGTCGCGGGTCGAGCAACCCTCCAGGTGGTCATTCACGATGCCCATGGCCTGCATGAGTGCGTACATCGTGGTGGGGCCCACGAACTTCCAGCCCCGCTTCTTCAGGTCCTTCGAGAGCGCCGTCGACTCGGGGGTGATGGCCAGCTCCATCAGCGCGGCATGGTTCACCACCTTCGGGCGGGCGTCGGGGCCGGGCTCGTAGCGCCAGAAGAAGGCGGCCAGCGACCCGACGTCGTCGATCAGCTCGATGGCCCGCTGGGCATTATTGATGGTGGCCTCGATCTTGCCCCGGTGACGGATGATCCCGGCGTCGCCGAGCAGCCGCTCGACGTCATTGGTGGTGTAGCCCGCCACCTTCTCGAAGTCGAAGCCGTCGAACGCGGCGCGGAAGTTCTCCCGTTTGCGCAGGATGGTCAGCCACGACAGCCCCGACTGGAACCCCTCGAGGCACACCTTCTCGAACAGGCGGACATCATCGCCGACCGGTCGACCCCATTCGCCGTCGTGGTATTCGACGTAGAGCTCGTTGGTGCCGTGCCACCAGCACCCCACGGATCTGTCTTCACGTTCGGCCAGTCCGTCGGGGAGGTTCGCCATCCCCCGTTTCTAGTGCGCCGATAGCTCGGTCGGTGGAGTCGGCGCCGATCGGCGGCGGTCCCGCTTGGCTGACCAGATGACCCCACCAGCGACCAGGCTGAAGGCCCACAGCCCGACAATGGCCAGACCCCCGGGACCGAAGCGGTCGTCACCCCGCACGAGAAGGCCGCGGTCGGTCTCGACGACCTCGATGACGCCGGGTTCGCCGTGGGACAGCCACCACCGGGCCGCGACATTCGTTTCGACCGCTCGGCCCGACCCAGTGATCACCTCGATGTCGACCCCACCCGACGCGCCGAACATGTGCACCCTGCCGACATCGGCCGGAGCCGTGGACGCGGTGGCTTCGGCCAGCCGGGGTACACCCATCCAGAGGGCAACGAGAACGGCAATGGCTCCCGCCACGAGTCCGGCCCCCATCACCAGGTTCTGGCCGCCGCCCCTGCTCCGGAGAACGGCCCCACTACCCAATAGGGATGCCACGGCAAGGCCCCCCACGGCGATCGTCAGCCACCACAGGTTCCGGACAGTGCCGACCGGCTCGAAGGCCAAGCCACCCTCGCGAGCGACCACCAGAACCTCGATCTGGTCACCTATGTCGAACTCGTCGGTGGTGTGCAGGTCGCGCGTGTAGCCACCCAAGGCCGGCGAGATCCGCACCTCGTAGGTGTATTCCCACTGGTCGACGAAGGGGCTTCGGGTGGTCTGCCGGGCCGCCTCCACGTCGAGAACGATGCCCGCCGCCTTGCCGGTGGTGTCGAGCCGGTTGATGCTCACGACCGCAGCCACCGAGATCAATGCGACGACCGCGTAGATGAAGGTGCGCGCCGGGGTCAGGCCCCGCCGAGGGCCACCCTTGTTCATGGCGATCATGCCTCTGGGATCGGCACAGTCGGCCCGGGTATGACGCTCAGGCCAAGGCCCAGCCATCGGGCCGGTGCACCAGATCCGACCAGTCGACGACGGGTACGTGGTGCCCATTGGCCTCGCCCTTCCAGGTCACCACCAGGGCCCGATGGGATTCGTCATCGACCGCGACCAGGAGATGGCCCTCGACCACCCCCAACCCCCGGGCCCACACCTGGGCCAACCAAGCCGGCGAAACGGTGACCTCGACCCAACTGTTGCGGCCGTCCAGAACCCCGGAGATCCCCGCCTCGACGTCGTCGGCGATCATCGGCCGGAAGGGCACCAGGGCAGCGGCCCCCAAGGAGAGCAGGGTGCCCCCGATGCTGCGGGCGAAGGCCTCGCGCACCCGGAGGGCTACGGCTTGCTCGATCAGGAGATCGGCCCGCGGGTAGGCGACATTCTCGCCCGCCAGCAGGCGCCGGGCCACCTCGGCCCCAGCCTGGTCGACAAAGGACTGGGGGAACCCGGTTACGAACTGGCCCATACGGGCCGCGGTGGGGCGTGACATGTCTCGCAGGAACTCCTGCACCCCCTCGGACCGCATCCGCTCGATGGCGACCTTCAACCACCACAGCCGGTCGCGGCCGATCTCGTGCCGGTGGGCCCACTCACCCAGGAACCCTCCGTCGGCCACCGCCTCGCACCACAGCTCATAGTGGGCGACACACGGAGGGGCCTCGCCACCAAAGGCCACCAGGGCCCGTTCGGCATCGATGTCGGGGTGATGGTCGAGCACGAGTCGGCCCCGGCTCCACCGCACGACATGCAACCCACCCCCGCACCTCACGGTGAGCTCGAGGTCCTCGATGTCGTCGCCCCCCGTCACAGGGCATCCCCGATGGCGACCGTCCGACACCATGAGGGAGGAGGCGAAGGATCGGATCCCAACAGACCCACCACCACCCGGGTGCCGGGCAGGGGCGCTTCCGGCCACGGCGACCACCCATCGGTCAGCACGACCACCACCTGGGGGCGGGGCCGGTGGTCGAGGGCGGCTTCGAGGCCCACTCCCATGTCGGTGCCACCCCCGCCCAGCAGGGTGATGTCCTCGACCTGGCGGACCCGGCTCACCCCTCGGACCGCGTCGTCACACGCCAACACCCGGACATCCCGGACCCCCACCGCCCTCAGCAGGCCGTCGACCTCGGCCATTGCCTCACCCAGCAGTTCGTCCGACACCGATGCGCTGGTGTCGGCCACCACCGCCACTTCGGGGACGGGCCGGCGCAAGGAGGGCAATACCACCGGCCCGAGGGCGACGGCACGACGGCTGGGACGGGCCCAGCTGTAGTCGACGGCACCGCTGACCCACGAGATACTGCGCCTCAGCTCGGAGGCCAGCTCCCGACGCCAGTCGACCTGGCTGCCCACAGCTTCCTGGGCCCAACGGCGCAAACCCTTGGTGGCCTCGTTGGCGTGACGAAGTACGTCTTCGGCGACCCGGCGGCGGACCAGCTCCTGTTGATCACGCTCCAAACCTTCGCCGCCATCGCTCGGGGGCGGGGGCTCCCAGGGGGCGTGTCGCCCGTGGGCTCCGCTCCCACAGTTGTTCTCCATGCCTTCTCGGGGCAGGCCGCGCCGGTAGTACTCCTCGGCCAGACGCCCGTCCTCGCAGCCCAGATCCTCGGGGTGCACCGCCGCCAGAGCCTGCAGATCGGCCGGCAGATCGTCGACCAATTCTGCGTCGGCCGCGTCGACCCAGTGGTGCAGCTCGGTGGCCTCGTCGAACCCCACGGTTCGAGCCCGGGCCGCGTGATCGCGCAGGAGGTGGCCGGTCAGGTGTAGCAGCTCACCGGCCAACTCCGGGACCGACAGCTGGTCGACGGTCACCGGATCGGCATGGATCCGCCACCACTCATCGACCATGAGGCGACCCAGTTCGTCGGCTTCGAGGATCGGGGCGGCGAACAGGGCTGACGCCAGGTAAGGGAAGCGATCGATGGCGTGGAGCCTCGCGGCGGCCACCTTCTCCCCGTCGAGGGCCGGGAGCGGGCTGTGGGTCACGGGGTCAACCACCCGGTCAGAGCAGTCCGGCCTGCTCTAGGAGGGGTACGAAGGCCGCGGCCTGGGGTGGGGCCGAGGCACCCTCGGGCCGGCACCGGGCCAGGATGCGGGCAGCCACCGCGGCAACATCGGGAGCGGTTTCGCCGGCCTGGCCCAGTACCACCCAACCGGCGGCCCACCGTTCGGGCGTGGTGTCGGCCGCCACCGCGGCGGCCACCGAGGTGAGCACCGCGTAGGCCCGGTCACCCCGCTCGGGCAGGACGAACGAGCCCGGGTCGGCCAGCACCGCCTCGGGATCGGGCAGGTCGAGCTCGTCGAGCCAGGACAGGAACTCGATACCCGCCCCCTGGCCGACACATCCGGTGACCAAGGCGGCACGAACCGGGCCGTCGGAGTCGGCGACCTGGGCGGCGCCCAGGAGGCGGGCCGTCATCTCCCAGGATCGGGGACTGGGCCAGGCTCGGCCCGCAGCGGCCCGTTCGGTGGGCGGTGCGGACACCAGCCCGGGCCGCACCACCAGGAACGCAGCCACTTGGGCCCGGGCGGTGGTGATGCGCTTCTCCCATTCACCGGCCAGCTGGGGAACGGTGGGCTCGGGGAATCCGCCGGCCAGACCCTCGGCCACCGCCGCCGGATCGACGTCCCAGTCGAGGTGGCAGAAGCGATTGGCCAGGGGGGCTGACAGGTCCCAGCCATCGGCCGCCTGGTCAGGCGGGTTGGCGGCCGCAACCACGGCGATGCTGTCGGGCAGATCCAGATCGCCCACGACCCGTTCCAGCACCACCCGAAGGAGGGCCGCCTGGACGGCGGGTGGCGCGGTGGAGATCTCGTCGAGGAACAGAAGCCCGCGCTCGGACTCGGCCAGCCTGGTGGCCCAGGTGGGCGGGGCGAAACGGATGCCATCGTCGACCACAACCGGGAGCCCGGCGAAGTCGGTGGGCTCACGGATCGAGGCGATGACCACCTCGCACGGCCAGCCGATGGATTCGGCCATGGCTCGCACCGCCGAGCTCTTGCCGGTACCCGGTGCCCCCCAGAGCAGCACCGGTACCCCCGCGGCCACGGCCAGACCCAGGGCCGAGCTGGTGGTCGCCGCGTTGGTCATGGCCCCCAGTCTGCCCGACACCGCTCACCCGCCCCCACCCGACCCAACCCAACGTGAGGCGGATCGCGTCACCCGTGAGGCAATCGGCCTCAACTTCGGGGGGTGGCGTGGGAGGATGGGGGCATGGGCGTGATCTCATGGCTGATCGGTGGCTTCATTATCGGGGTGCTGGCCCGGATGGTCGTACCCGGCAACCGCGGGCTGGGCTGTATCGGGACCATCGGGTTGGGCATGATCGGCTCGCTGGTGGGTGGCACCGCTCTCAACGCGCTCACCGGGGACGGATTCGAGCCGGCCGGCAGCGGCTTCTTCGGCTCTGTGTTCGGCGCCATCCTGATCCTGGTTCTCGCCCGGGTGTTCCGCAGCGACGCCAGCCGCTGAGGACCACCGATGGGCGCAATCTGGTGGTTGCGCGTCGCCTGTCCATCCCGCCCCCACGACCATCGGTTCGCGGGCGTAGCCGAGCACGGTCCCGGTGACCGGGGGGACGACACCGACCGGCTCGAGTACCGCGAAGCGATTGAACAGGGCGCGCATGGCCAGCTGGGCCTCGAGCCGGGCCAGGTGGGAGCCGACACAGTGGTGGAGCCCCCAACCGAAGGCGTAGTGGGGGTTGGGGTCCCGGGTCAGGTCGATGCGGCCGGGATCAGCGATCATCGACTCGTCGTGGTTGGCCGCGGCGATGCAGATGGCCACCGTCTGGCCAGCCTTGACACTGGCACCACCGCGCTGGTGGTCAACCGCGGCCTTGCGGAACATGGTGCGGGCCGGCCCGACCACCCGGAGGAACTCCTCGATGGCCGTGGCATCGGCTTCGGGGTGGGCCCGCCACCAGGCCATCAGGCCAGGTCGCTCCAGCAGGACTCCAACGGTGTTGGTCAGTAGTGATGCGGTGGTCTCGTGACCCCCGAACAGGACCAGGGTGCATGCGCCCACCAGTTCCATGGCCGTCAGCTCGTCGTCGGCCTCGGCTACCAGGGTCGAAAGCAGGCTGTCGCCCGGATTCTCTCGCTCGCGGTCGATCAGATCGCCGAAGAAGGCACTGAACTCCTCGGTGGCGCTGATGGCCCGAGCGGGTTCGGTGGCCGAGGGTTGGGCCGAGAACACGATCGTGGCCAGATCATCGGACCAGGCCTGGAACTTCGCCCGGTCCTCCCGCTCGACGCCCAGAATCGCGGCAATGACCAGAGCGGGCAGGGGACTGCCGAAATCGCGGCGGACCTCGAAGCCGTCGGCGGGCAGTCCCCCCACCACGTCGTCGACGACCTCGGCGACGAGGTCGTGCATGTCCCCCACCCGCCTCGGGGTGAACACATTGCGCATGGGGTCGCGCAGCCGGGTGTGAGCCGGCGGGTCGCGGAAGACCATCCAGCCCCTCAACAGGTCGACGACCTTCATGAACGCCGCCGGCCGGTCCCGGGCCACCCGTTCGAGGGCGGTGATGCGGTCTGCCGACAAGGTCTCGGTCTCCCGGAAAGCGTCACCGACCTCGGCATGGTCGAGCACGACCCAGGCCCGCTGGCGCTCACTCCACTGCACCGGCCCATCAGTCCGGCGGGCACCGAAGTACCCGGCCGGATCGCGGATCGATTCGTCGCTGTCCAGATCGAGATCGGTCATGCGGCGGCCCCCTCGCGTCGGCGTTCAGCACGGTACCCGAGGGGATCGCTACTGTGCCCACGATGGCCAATGCGACCCTGCACCTACACACCCGACACCATGTCGGTGAGGTCGACCGACGGGTGTTCGGCGGCTTCCTCGAACACATGGGCCGGGCCGTGTACGAGGGGGTCTACGACCCCGATTCCGCCCACGCCGACGAACACGGCTGTCGGCGTGACGTGCTCGAAGCTCTCGACCGGCTCGGGTTCACGGTCATGCGCTACCCGGGTGGGAACTTCGTTTCCAACTACCACTGGACCGACGGCGTGGGCCCGACCGCGGAGCGGCCCACGGTGAGGGACCTGGCGTGGGGCAGCATCGAGCCCAACAGGTTCGGTACCGATGAGTTCCTCGCCCTCGCCGCCCGCATGGGCTGGACCCCGATGTTGGCGGTGAACCTCGGCACCGGGTCACCCGAAGAGGCCGCCGACTGGGTCGAATACTGCAATGCCGCCGCCGGCACCCGGTACGCCGACCGCAGGGTCGACAACGGCCGCGCCGGGCCATGGGCCGTGCCCCTCTGGTGTCTCGGCAACGAGATGGACGGCCCGTGGCAGGTGGGCCGGGTTCCCGTTCACGACTATGGGGTGAAGGCCAGCCAGGCCGCCCACATGATGAGGCTGGTCGATCCCGCCATCGAGCTGGTGGTCAGCGGCTCGTCCACCGCCGAGAGCCCCACATGGATGAGCTGGGACCGCCAGGCCCTCGAAGCGGTGGGCGGCCTGGGCCACTACCTCTCGACCCACCGCTACGTCGGCAACCCCGACGGCGACACCCGCCGCTACCTCACCACCGGAGCCCTGATCGATCGCCAGATCGACGAGATGGATGCGGTATGCCGTTACGCCGCCGGAGTGCGCCTCAGCGGGCGACGCCCCTACATCGCCTTCGACGAGTGGAACGTGTGGTTTCGAACCATGGACGCCGAGGGCATGAAGCGGGGCCAGCCCTTCCCCGCCCACCTCGTCGAGGAGGTGTACGACCACCAGGACGCCCTGGTGGTGGCCCAGTTCCTGAACAGCTTCATTCGCCGGGCCGACGTGGTGAAGGTCGCCAACCTGGCCCAGATCGTCAACGTCATCGCCCCCCTGCTCACCCGCGGCGACGACCTGCTGCATCAGACGATCTTCCACGCTCTCGCCATGTTCCGACACCGTCAGAGCGGCCGATCACTGCGGACCGCCTACGACGGCACCACCGTCGGTGGGCCCTTCGGTGACCTACCCGGAGTCGACGCATCGGTCATCCACGACGACGACCGGGCCCACTTCTTCCTGGTGAACCGATTGGTCGACGAGACCCTCGACGTCTCGATCGAGGTGGCCGACCGGGCGGTGGTCGCCATTGAGTCGGCCGATCTGCTCCACCACGACGACCCCGAGGCCACCAACACCTGGGAGTCACCCGACACTGTCGTCCACGAGTCCACCGATCGGGCACGGGTGGACGGTGTCGGGGTCCGGGTCGAGCTCCCGCCCCTGGGGTTCGTGGCCCTCACCGTCGCTCTGGGTTGAGTGCCCGCCCGCGGCTACTGGTTGGTGCGGGCCTCACCGAAGTCTCCCGGAGGCCGCGTTGGGGGCACCCGAACTCCAGACCTTCTGACCATTGAAGACCCACTCACCCCTGTCGCGCTCGGCCCGGATGGTCTGCCCTGCCAGATCGGGCCCGGCCCCCGTCAGGGGCGCTCCATGTCGGGCTTGGGGACATCACGGAAGGCCATCGTCTTGTCGAGCTCGGGCTCCTTGGGCAAGCCCAGGATGCGCTCACCGATGATGTTGCGCTGGATCTGGTCGGTGCCGCCCCCGATCGAGGTGAAGAAGGCGTTGAGGAGGGAGTAGGCGGCGTCTGCCGCCCGGGGCGAATCAGTGCCGCCGATCATCCCCTCGGCCCCCAGGATCGACTCCTGGAGGCTGCCAGCCGTGTGCAGGATGCCGCTCATGGCCAGCTTGCCCAGCGAGACGACCGACGACGACGTGCCCTGAGCCAGCTCGGCCTTGGCCCGCAGGTTGTTCCACTCGTTCACCTGGACCATCGAGTGGAGGTGGGCCAGCCCCTGCCGGATGGAAGGATCACCGTTCTTGTCGACAGTGCGGGCCAGCTCGACCAGGGAGAGGTCGGGTACGGGCGCCGACCTCTCGTCTTCGGCCGATCGAACCGCCTGGTCATCGGATTGGCCGCGCCGGCGACGCTGGTTCTCGCCCATGACCGCTCTCTCGTAGGCCAGCGCGGTCTGGAGCACCATCCAGCCGTTGTTCTCGTCGCCGAGCATGTTCTCGTGGGGGACCCGGGCATCGGTCATGAACACCTCGTTGAACCGGGCGTCGCCCGTGGCCTGGCGCAGGGGCCTGACCTCGACCCCGTCCTGTCTCATCGGGAACCAGAAGAAGGTGATGCCCCGGTGCTTGGGCACGTCCCAGTCGGTACGGGTGATGAGCAGGGCGAACTCGGCCGCCCGACCACCCGAGGTCCACACCTTCTGGCCGTTGACGATCCATTCGTCGCCGTCGCGCACGGCCCGGGTCTGGATGCCCGCCAGATCGGAACCGGCCCCGGGCTCGCTGTACAGCAGACACATGTCGACGTCACCGAGCATGAGTCGGCGGACGAACCTCGACTTCAGGTCGTCACTACCGAACGCCAGCACGGTGTTGGCCCACAGGTGGGTCTTGTCCATCCCCGTGTCGGTGGCACCGACCCGCCGGAACTCGTCGATCACGACGCTGGTCATGGCCGGGTCGAGTCCCTTGCCGTGCCATTGCTCGGGCCAGCTCGGTGCCGCCCAGCCCGAGTCGATGACCGTGTCGAGCCAGCTCCTCCGGTCGAGAGCCTCGCTCCAGTTCTCAGCCAGCCAGTCCCTCACCTCGGTACGGACGGTCTCGATGTCGGTCATCTTGTCCCCTCTGCGGCGCGATCCACCCCGACAGTACCGCTCAGCCGACTTCGGCGATGACGTCGTCGATCATGGCGTCGAGATCGAAGGCCGGCTCCCAGCCCCATTCACGGCGGGCAACGGCATCGTCGATGTGCAGCTCCCGGGCCAGAGCTGCTGCCGCGGCCTCGTCGGGCTCGAAGGTGATCTCGGCCCCCGCCACCTTCGCCCGCACCGCCTCGGCCATCTCGCCGGCGTTGGGGGTGGGTACCGGACCGTTCACCAGGTAGTTGATGGCCCGGATGCTCTCCGCCGGCGCGGCCCCGAGATCGAGGGCGGCCCGCGCTGCATCCTTGTAGTAGAGGATGGGGATGACGGCCTCGGGTGCGGTCCACACCGCGAACGGCTCACCCATGGCGGCCTTCTCGATCATCCAGCTCGTGTACTGGGCCAGGCTCCAGGTCGTGACCCCCGGTCCCACGATCGACGGATACCGGAGCCCCCGAAAGTCGAGGCCGTACTTGGTTCGGTAGTAGGCGCCCAGGTTCTCGCCGAACACCTTCGTTACTCCGTAGACGCTGTTGGGGCGTTGGAGCGAGAGGTCGGTGACCGGTCCGTCGCCGAGGTCACGGCCGTAGGTACCGATGCTGCTGGCGAAGATCATCTGCTCGGTGCCAGCCAGGCGTGCCGCCTCGATGGTGCGGATGAATCCGACTGCGTTGGCTTGGAGGAGGGTCTGGGGGTCCTGTTCGCCCGGCCCGGTGAGGATGGCACCGAAGTGGATCAGCCGTCGGGGAGCCACCTCCGCGATCACCCGATCAACGGCGCCGAGGTCGGCCAGATCGAGTTGGTGGAGCTCGACCTGGTCCTCGACTCCGGTCAGCCGACCGAAATTGCCCGACCGGTGGGCCACATGGATCGGCCCCTCACCCCGGTCCAGCAGCATCCGTACGATCTCGGCCCCGATGAACCCGGTTCCCCCGGTGATGAGAGTACTCATGGGACCATCATGGCCGACGGCGAGCTACCGGGTATCAGACTCCATCCGGCCGGCCAGGCGATCGATCGCTTCAGCGATCCGGCCCGCCGGATCAGCCGCGGCGGCCATGCCGGCCCACCGCTCGGTGATGGCGTCCCACCTCACCTGGTCGGCGTCTGCCAGCCGATCTCGTTTGGCGGCGAGGGCCAACAGGTTCTCCTCGGCCTTCTCGGTGAGGGTCTGGGCTTCGGCCCGATAGTGCTCGTCGACGGCAACATCGAGCTCGTCGTCGGTCATCACCGGCACGATCCGCGAGGCCAGCCGGGCCATGTTCCGGTACGACCCCTGAAGTAGGAAGGGAGGAACGACCCGGTCCTCGTCGCGCATCGCCGCCGAGCGCACATAGGACTCGTTCACCAGGAGCAGAACCTCCTGGGCTCGACGCAGGTGGCGGATGGTCCGCACCGCGTCGCCAAGCTCTGATGAGTCCCACCGATGGTTCAGACCGTCGCTGGCGACCGCCCGACGACCGTCGGCCATCGCCAGCACCAGCTCGATGTCGTCGGCCAGCTTGGCCGCATGGGGGGCCAAGGTCGGGCACGCCGTCAGACTGTTCTCGAGATAGGACAGCTCGAAGGCGACCCGATGGGAATCGGCGACGTCACCAAGGTTGTGGACGTCGGATCGGTTCACGAGCATGTCAGGCAGCTCGAAGCGGCCACCGGTCGTGTAGGGGTTGCCGGCCATGACCACGCAGAACCGCTTGCCCCGGAGGTCGAAGGTCGTGGGCTCGCCATCGATCACACCCTCGATGCGGCGGGTGGCGTCGGCGAGCGGGATGAAGCGGGAGAGCAGCTCCGGCGCGGTGTACTGCACATCATCGAGGAAGAGCATCACGTTCCGCCCGAACCGGAAGGCCAGATTGATCTTCTCGACTTCGGCCCGAGCCGCGGCGTTGGGAGCGGCCGCGGGGTCCAGGCTCGTGGTGTCCTGTCCCAGAGCCGGGCCGTTCACCTTGACCATGAGCAGGCCGAGGCGGTCCGCCACCCACGACATGAGGGTGGTCTTGCCGTAGCCGGGAGGGCTGATCATGACCATCAGGCCCGACCGGGCCAGCTCGGTCTGGTCGACGGTTCCGAGCTGGCGCCCGAGGTTGGCCCCGACCAGGGGCAGGAGGGCCTCGTCGATCAGCCGATTGCGAACGAAACCCGCCATCACCCGGGGCCGGTGTTCGTCGACATCGACCTGGGCCCTGACCTCGGCGATCACCCGGCGGCGAGCCTCGGCGTAGCGGGGCCAACGGTCCTCCATGGTGCGGTGATGGCGGCCGACTCGTTCGGCCAGCTCGTCGAGACGGACCAGGAGCTGGCCTCCTTCGATCCGGGGGTGATCACCGGCGAGACCGGTGATGGCGATCCCACCGGGGTGGGTGGCGTCGACGGTCTCGACGTGGGGCGCCGCCAGCAGACCGGCGGCCTCGTCGATGTCCAGTGCCAACGACTCCGGAGACCCGTCGCCCTCGACGTAGGCAGCCACCCAGGCTCGGGCGGCAGCCAGCGGATCGGGGGAACCGGTCATGGACGCCTCGAGATCGGCCACTCCCTCCCGGCCCAAACGTTCGTTGAGCCGGGTCACCAGTGTGCGAGCAGTGCTGGCGGCAACGAGGGGGACCGGACCATCTTCGAACTGATCGACGAGATAGCCGAGCACCGCTGACCAGTGGCCGTCGCCCGGGTACCAGGGGGCCGAACGGGGGGCATCGGCCTCTAGGGCGGCGACGACGTCATCGAGAGGGCCGCTGGCCCCGAGCCGCTGCCTCGCAGTGCAGGCTCCACCGATTCGGGCGGCGAGCTGATCGACGTGGTCGGGGCCCAGCTCGGCCAGCCACATCCGGGCCTGAGCCCGTACCCAACCCGGATGACGCAGGCGGGGCTCCGCCGCGCTGTGAGGCAGCACCGAGCTCAGGATCCGGGCGGCGTCGTCGTCGTGGACACCCCGCTGGTAGCCGTCGAGGTGGCGACGCTCGGCCGCGGCCCGGCAATGGTCGACCATCCGATCGGGGGCCGCAGCCCGCGAGATCAGCTCGGCCACTCCATCGGCCTTCTCGGCCTCGGCCAACACGACCCAGGCCAGATACTCACCCCGGTAGATCGTGGGTGTCTCCGAGGGAACGCTCTGGTCGAGCAGATCGGCGAACTCGCCGAGCCGCTCGGTCACATCGGCCCGGTACTCGGTACCGGTCACCGCGGCCCCGATACGGCCGTCACCGGCCGGGCTGAGCACCACGTCGAAGGGCTGATGGTTCGGCGCGAACCGGAATCCCCCGAAGTCGATCGACCCGTCATCGGCGGTCAGCGCCTTGCGGTCCCGAACCTGGCGGGCAGCCTCCTCGGCGGTTGCGGCCAGCTCCGTGCGGATCTCCTGGGCCAACCCCCGCTCGCCGAGCTCATCGAGGTCATCAGCCAACGACCGGACCCGCGAGACCATCTGGTCGGCGGCGAAGAACCCAGCCACCGCGGCATCGTCGTCGACCTCGGCCGCCCGTCGTCCGATGGTGGCCAGTAGCCGGTTGGCGGCTTCGGTGATGCGGGCAGCTCGCCGGGCGCGGGCGTCGGCGAGCTCAGTGCGTCGGTTGCCGATGATCTCGGCGACCCGTTCACGCTGCTCAGCCACGCTGGCCACCCGCTCAGGATCGTCGGCGTACCTGGCCTCGATGCGTTCCACGTTCACGAGGAGGCGGGCCAGCTCGGCGTCGCAGTCCTCGGGGGTTTCCAGCGAGACGACCACGCCGGCCAGGGTCTGCTCGACCAGGGCCAGCTCGGCGTCGAAGGCCTCGGCCGATTCGCTCTCGGAGAGACCCCGCCGGTGACCGGCCAATACGGCTTGGGCTCGGTTGGCGGCTGCGGTCGTGTCGGCGACCCGACGCACGATCCGGGTCCGCACGGTGGGGTCACCGGCATCGAGCGATGTGACGGCGTCGACCACGGCACCCAAGTCAGTTCGCAGGGTGGTGAGCCGCTCCCCCACCGAGTCGACCTCTGCTGTGGTGGGGGCGGCCGTGCCCTCGGTCACGAGGAGGTCGAGTTGATCGGTGAAGCGGGCGAAGGCCGTATCGGAGTCCAGGACCGACACAGCCCGGTCGGCCAGCTGGGCCAGGGCACCGTCGAGCTCGTCGATGAGGGCACTCACGTCGGCGTCGCTGACCTCGGGCACGTCGCTCAACAGCGAGGTCTCGCCCCGCGCCCTCTGAAGTTCACCCAGGGCGCTGACCACGGCACCCGGTTCGCCGGCCTGGCCGGCGGAGTCGATGGTGCGGCGGATTCCCATTCGGGCCTCGTCGGTCCGGCGGACCGCCTCACCCCGCAGACGGCGGACCCTGGCGTACTCGTCGACAATCTGGCCCGCGGTGCCGAGCAGGCCCCGAAGCTGGTCGTGAAGACCGCCGGCCTCGTCGTCGCCGAACCACAGGTGGGTGTCCAGAGCCCGTCGGGCGGCGACGATGATTGCCTCCCAGGTGCGCTCCGAACTCTCGGCCTGATCAATCAACCGACCGAGGTCGTACACATCGGCAAGACCTCGAACGAGGGTGGGGTTGCCGACGGTGACGATCCACCGGTCGTCGCCCACCACCTGCTCGATGTCAGGATCGGTGAACGGTGTCTCCCACCACTGGACCGGATGAGCGCGGGCGGCAGCACTGTCGTCGGGCCCGCCCCGGAACAACACCATCGACCCATCGCCGAACGCCCCGAAGCCATGACAGGGGATGACCTGGGTGATCTCTTTGCGCACGAGGTTGTAGGGCAACAGCAGATAGTCGCCATTCTCGGGCCGGTGGAAGACGTACAGGACGTCCTCACCGTTCGGGGAGACGACGGCCTCCTCGAAGACCATCTCCTGGGCATCGACCTCGAAGACCCGGGTACCGGTGGAGGCCAGGTGATACCCACCGGGGAAGACCACGCCGTCTTCGCCGGGCAGGATCCGACAAGCGGCACCGATGGCATCGACCCGTGTACCCGAACCGCTGCGGCGACCGAACACATAGAAGCGTTCGGCCTCGCCGTAGAGAGAGACCCGGAGCAACAAGACATCGCCCAGGCCGAACCAGGCCACCTCGACATCGGCCAACGACTGGCCGGGTGCCTCCACCTCCTCGTCGACCACGACGCGGCCGCCGGGGCTGCCGTCTTCGGTGCGGAGCTGGAGCCGGCCGTTGCGGAACCCGACGAATACCTCGTTGTCGACCACCACTGTGGGGTGGGCGCCCGCTCGTTGGTCCTCACGGCCACACACGGTCCACATGAAGTCATGGGCCGGCGGCCAGGTGTAGTCGCGGTCACCGCGGCTGTCGATGAACGCAACCGAACCGTCGTCGGCCACCGCCCAGCGCAGGACTACGACATCGCTGATGCGGTCCCCCACCTGGAAGGCGGCCAGCAACTGGGTGGTCGACGCCCTCAGGTCGATGAATCGGGCCTTGCCGTAGAACCGGTACAGCTTGGCAAATTCCTCCCGGAACACCGGATCGCCCAGGAAGTAGGCGGGATCGGAGGGGTCCACGGGCACGAGCTCGGGATGGGGTCGCCCGCCGGCGCCACCGGCCCGGTACAGGGCGAAGACGTGCTCGGGTTCGACGCTGGCCAGGTCGAGACCCACGTTGTAGCCGAAAAGGAGCAGGTCGCCGATGCGCACGATGTCGCGAGCCTGGCCGATGACGTCGGTGCTCAATCGGTCGGACCCGACCAGCTTCAGCCGGCTGGACGAGAAGGTGGCGATCCGACGACTGTCGACGGCCTCGGCGCCACTGACCAACTGGCGGGCCTGGCTGGCCAGCCGGCGGCGGAGAAGCTCATAGGAACCCCCCCTCAGCTCGTCCGCCTCGCTGGGCCCAGCGGTGTCGTCGCTCTGGGCGCCAAGCTCTGACGGCGGGCTCCCCGCAGGCGGCGGGGACGTGTCCGTCACCGCTATTTGGCCCCGTCGTCGAGCAGGTCACCGACAGGCAGGTCGGCGATACCCGCGTCGTCGATGGCTGCCCGCAGACGGTCGAGCGCTCCCCCGTCGTCGACCCGGCGGCCGAGACGGCCGATGAAGTCGGCGATCGTGAGGTCACGGAGACCGGCAGCACCCAGGCCGCCGAGACCGGCAGCCACGTCGGCCACGAAGTTGCCGTCGCCTTCGAGGTAGGGCGACAGGAGCTGACGAGCGGTGTCGCCGTTGGTAGCGAACCCGTCGATGGCCTGACCATGCCCGGCCGCCGACAGGATACGTTCGACGATGCCCTCGTCGGACACGATCTGCATGTCGGCGTTGGACAACGACTCGCCCAGAGCGGCTGCCGCCGACCGGGCCACGTCGGCCTTGGCGTCGATGCCGGCCAAGGCAATCTCCTTGTTGGCGTCGAGCCCGAGGCGAAACTCCTCGTGACCACGACCGGCTTCGGTCATAGCCCCCACACCGGTGGCCTTGGCCTCGAGACCCTCACCTTCGCCGGCGAGACGGGCCTTGGTGGCGTCACCCTCGGCCACGCCGGTGTCCCGGATGGCCTCGGCCCGCTGGCGCTCGATGTCGACCTCGGCCGTACCCACCTGCCGAATGGCTTCAGCCCGACTGGTCTCGACCTCGACTTCAGCGAGGCCACCCGCCGCTGCTTCGGCCTGGGCCCCTTCGGCCCGGCGCTTGGCGGCAGCCATCTCCTGGTCCGATGCCTCGGCCTCGGCCCGGGCGAGGATGGTGCGACGCTCGGCTTCGCTGCCGGCGGCGGCCTTGTCGGCCTCGGCTTCCTGCACCCGGGAGACGAAGGCAGCCTGGGCGGAACCCTCGGCCATCTTCACCTCAGCGGTGGCGGTGCGTTGGGCGTCCTCGACAACCCGCAGGGTGGCGATGGCTTCTTCCTGTTCAGCCACGGCCTTGTCGGCCTCGACCCGGCTCCTCTCCACCTCGGACAGCTCACGGGCCCGCGATTCCTTCTCCTTGCCGGCCTCGGCGACCGCAGTTTCGCGCCCCACGACGGCGAGCAATCGGTCGCGCTCGATCTCTTCGGTCTGTACGGCGATGACCCGCTCCCGGTTGGCGTCGGCCAGGGCGATCTCGCGGTCCTTGTTCTGGTCGGCCACACCCAGCCCCTGCTCGGTGGAGATGCGGGCCGACTCGGCCTCTTCGCGGGAGGTCTCCTCGACCACTCGGGCCTCGGCCGCGGAGCGAGCCTGGACGGTACGGATCTCCTGCTGCTGGCGGGCCTCGGCCTCGGCCCGGTCGCGTTCCATCTCGAACACGGCCTTGTCGGCATCGGTGGTGCGGCGGAAGGTCTCCTCCCGCTCACGTTCCTCGGCGTCGTTGGTGCGGATGTGCTGATCGGCAGTCCGCTCGGTGATCTTCCTGATGCCGTCGGCGTCGAGAATGTTGGTGGGATCGAGAGCGTCCATGGGGGTCTGCTCGAGATAGTCGATGGCGACATCCTCGAGGACATACCCGTTGAGGTCCTGGCCGATGATCTCGATGATGGCGTCGCGGAACTGCTGGCGGTCGGTGTAGAGCGACTCGAACTCGAACTGCTTGCCGGCGGTCTTGAGGGCCTCGGAGAACTTGGCGGCGAAGAGCTCGCGCAGGGTCTCGGGGTCAGACGCCCGGTCGGCACCCACCTGCTGGGCCACCTTGATGACCGCCTCGGCGGTGCGGTCGACCTTCACGTAGAACTCGACCGTGATATCGGCCCGGACGTTGTCGGCACAGATCAGACCGTCCTTGCCCCGACGCTCGATCTGGAGGTTCTTGACCGAGATGTCCACCCACTCGGCCTTGTGGATCACCGGGATGACGATCATGCCGGTGAAGGTCACGACCACCTCACGCCACTTCGACACGACCAGGGCCTCACCCTGGCGGACCTTGCGGAAGAGGCGGGTGACCATCAGCCCGATACCCAGGAGGGCGACGAGCAGTACGACGATCACCACCACTGCTGCCGAGATGATGCTTTCCACGGTTGGCTCCTGTCTGGCTGGCGAAGAACGAGAGATCAGAGATCGAGATCGGAGGGCGGAGGGCTGATGAGGTATAGACCGGAGTCGACGTCCCAGTCGACGAGGAGAGCCCGGTCACCGGGGCCGAAGGAGTCGTTGGTATCAGCGAGGCGCACCTCGACACGAGACGAACCCCCGTCAGCCCAATCGACGTCGGCGTAGCCGAAACGGGTGTCAACCCGACCCGACCGAATGGTGCCGACCCGGCCCACCAGCTCGGCGGCCGAGGGGGCGGTGGCGACCCGCATCATTCGTCCCAGGGGTCGGGCAAGGGCGGCCGCGAACATGAAGGCGACCAGCCACGCCACCACGAGGGTGACCAGGCCGAGCAGAACAAGGGTGGCACCCGAGCGACCGTCGAGAACGGTGACCTGGAGCACCACCGAGGTGAACCACCCACCGGCCGCGACCAGAGTCAGGATGACCACCATGGGTACGCCGGCGAGCCCCAAGGAGTGGAGGGCGCCGTCGAGCACGCCGTCGCCACCATCGAGGTCGAGGTCGAGGTCGACTTCGAAGAACCCGACCACACCCAGCACCCAGAGGCAGGCAACGAGAGCGAAGAGGATCGTGAACACGAGGGTGGGCAGCTGGAAGGACGCCGAGATCACGTCGTCCATCTGTCCTGCCTCCCTCTTGCCGCTGCTACGGCATCCACGTCCTATTGAATCCAACGCCGCTGGTTCATCGCCAGTTCCCGGTTCCCGTCGGAATTCCGATCTGTTGTTTGAGGAAGCTCGTGGGAGGGATCTGGGTCAATCCAGGGCGGTGGCCAGTCCCGGATAACGGGGTTGATCGATTGCCACCTGGTTCACCACCGCCGTACGCAGATAGTCGGTGAGGCCCGACTGGTCGAGTGGCATGGTGGCGTCGCGGAGCTGATCGACGAGCTGCCAGCGCAGTTCCCAGACCGAAGCGGAGGGGGGCGGATCATCGAGCAGGGAGGCCAGCATCGTGGCCTCGAGGGCACTCAGCTGGGGCCCGACCGCCCCCTCCCTCAACAGGATGTCGAGCGAGTTGGCGGCCACCCGGGCCAGGAAGTTCGTGCGGCCCCGGGTTTCGGTCATCACGTCGTCGCGCAGGAAGTCACGGACGCTGACCAACAGCTCGTCGGCCCGAGGCATGTCGGAACGATCGTCGACCGGGGTCGGGCTCAACAGCTCCACCGGTCCGGGGATGATCAGATTCACACAGTCGACCTGGCACTCCGAACTGCGGCGACCGATCGCCGGCCGCTCGACCGACTGATCGGGCCCGGTGCGGTAGTGCTCGGCCATCCCGATGCAGCCCACTGCCCACCAGAACGAGCCGAACACTTCCCAGAAACGCACCTCCTCGGGGTCCACCCCAACACCCGACTCGGCCTCGTAGCCGGCGAGGAGCTGGTCGCGGGTCCCGAACCCCCCTACCGGCAGGTCGCTCCCGAAACGCCACGACGCGGTGCACAGCCAACCGAGGTCGCGGCCCGGGTCACCGATGTGGGCGGCCTCCCAGTCGAGGACCGCCACCACCCCGTCGGGGTCGACCATCACGTTCCCGTTGCGGAAGTCGTTGTGCACGAGGGTGAGGGGCCGCTCAGGGGGGAGGTGATCGAGCAACCAGCGGGCGGCATAGTCGATCATTGGTTGGGGCGTGGGGTACTGCTTGTAGCGGTCCCACATCTCGTGGATGAACTCCACCGTCGACTTCTCGGTGAGCTTGGCCCGCAGCCCGGTGGCGTCGAGGTCGATGGCGTGGATCCGGGCGAGAATGCGGCCGTACTCCCCGGCCAGGTGGGGACGGACGTCGGCCAGATCGGGGGAACGGACAATTCGTCCGCCCAGTGCCTCTCCTTCCAGCCATTCCATGATGAAGCCGGGCCCGATGCCGTCGGCGGGCTGGAGAACGTGGTGGACGACGGGTTCCGGAACACCATGGTCGCCGGCAATCCGCATGAGCTCGGCTTCGACCTCCAGCCCCGGCCGGCCCATCAGGTCTTCGGGGGCCTCGCCGCCGGGGGCCCGGCGCATGGCCAGCACAGCCGGCCCGTCGTCGGTCTCGACCCGGAGACGGTAGGTCTCCTGACTGGCACCACCACTGAGCCGTTCGGCCTCGATCAGACCGGTGACTCCGGGCACCGAACCCAACAGCACGGCCTCCAGGGCCCGATCGAAGTCCTCACTCATGTCGGGAAACCTAGTGCGCCGGCGACTCACCCAGCCGAGGCACCGAACGGCGCATCGGCAATGATCCCTTCTGAGGTCAACAAGTCGAGCTCGTCGGCGGTGAGCCCGACCAGATCACCCAGGATTTCCTGGTTGTGCTCACCGAACCACGGGGCCCGTCGGGTCAGCTGTGGGTTGGCCTCGACCAGTCGCCACACGATTCCGTGTTTGCGGTATGGCCGCATCTTGGGATTCGGGATCCTCACCCAGAAGCCCCGGGCGTGGAGGTGGGGGTCGTCCTTGATCGTGCGCATGTCGAGAACCCGACCCGCCGGAACCCCTACCGCCTCCAACTCGTCGACTGCCACTCGCGGGTCGATGGGCGCACTCCACCGGCCCAGTGCCTCGTCGAGCTCGTCGTGGCGCTCGAGTCGCTCCTCGGGCGACAGGGCGGCCAGGTCAGGCCGACCCACCACTTCGGCACACGCGGCCCACTCGGAGTCGTCGGTGCAGGAGATGACGATCCACTGGTCCTCGCCCCGGGCCGGATAGCAGCCCTGGGGTGCCCATCGTGGGCTGCGGTTGCCGGTGACCACCGGGTCGGAGCCGGTGAGGCCCGCCGCGACGAAGGCCGCACCCCCCATCTTGGCGCCGGTCTCTCGTTGGGCCAGGTCAATGGTGATCCCCTCGCCTGTGCGCCGCCTCTGGATCAGGGCCATCGCCACCGCCCCGACGGCGGCGAGCCCTGCCACCGGGTCGCCGTAGGAGATGCCGGTCTTGTAGGGAACACCATCGTCGCCATACCCGGTCAGCGACATGAGCCCTGACATCATCTCGATGATGGGGCCGAAGCCGACATTGTCCCGGTCAGGCCCGGTCTTGCCGAACCCGGCCATGGAGACAAGGACCAGATCGGGGCGGGCGGACCGGAGCACATCCTCGCTGAGCCCCAGAGCGTCCATGACGTCGGCCCGGTAGTTCTCGATGAGCACATCGGCGTGGGCCAGCAGCCGGAACAACACCTGGCGACCCCGCTCGTCGGCCAGGTCGAGGGTGACCGACTTCTTGTGGTGGTTGTACTCGTTGAAGTAGTAGGCCGAGTTCCACGGGTCGTCAGGCTCGGGATCCTGAGGCACCAGGGTCCGGAGGTTGTCCCAGGCCCGGGGTGACTCGACCTTGATCACCTCGGCCCCCATCTCGGCGAGCATCTTGGTGGCGTACGGCCCGGCCCACATCATGCTGAGGTCAACGACGCGAACCCCGGCCAGCGGCAGTTGCTTCATCGGGCCGACCCCCACTCGGCAAGGATGTCGCGGACCGGGCGGGCCGGGGCATGGGAGGGTCGCTCCCACGCCAGTCCGGGCACGAGGCGCCCCGGCACCCTGACTTCTGTCCCCTCGAAGGAGACCGTGTCGAAGAACCCCCGCCGGGCCAGTCCCTCGTCAGCCAACAGCTCGGTGGGGGTAAGGACGGCACCGAACGGAATCCGATGGGTGGGGCTCAGTGCCACCAGCTCGTCCTTGGTTCGATCAGCCATGAAGCCCAACAAGTGGGCCAACAACTCGTCGTTGTGCTCGCGCCGATACGTGGTGTCCAGGAACTGCTCGTCGAGATCATCGGTATCGAGCAGGTCCAGAAGGGCCGGGATCTGGCGGCCCAGACAGCAGACCCCGGCGTAGCCGTCGGCCACCGGGTAGACCCCCCACTCGGCACGCACACTATTACCCATCCGCTCCGCGAGCTCCCCGTCGTACTCCCACATTGCCGCGTAGAGCTCGAGCATGGAGGCGGCCGCCTCCTGCAACGAGATCTCGATGTGGTCGCCTCTCCCGTGAACCAGGGCACCGAACAGGGCGGCCGTGGTGGCCGAGAAGGCGTGCAGGCCACCGAGCATGTGGGCCTGATCGCCACCGGTCTGCAGGGGAGGTCGGTCGGCGTCGCCGGTCAGGGCCATGATGCCGCCGGCGGCGAACGAGACGATATTGGTCGCCTGGTGTCCCGCGTGGGGGCCGGAGAGCCCGAACGGAGTGATCGATGTGACGACCAGCTCCGGACGCCTCTCCCACAGGGCCATCGAGTCAGGGCCAGTGTGGGAGCCGGGCGGGCGGGTATCGACAACGACATCGGCCCGTCCCACCAATTCGTCCAGTGCGGCGGTCCCTTCGATGACCCCACTCGTGCCCGCGGTGAGATAGGTCGCCTGGTGAGGATCGAGAACACTATCGCCCGGGCCCTCCACCCGGACGACCCGAGCGCCATGGCCGGCCAGGAGGTGGGAGCAGAAGGCAGCCGAGACCCCACCCCCGATCTCGATGACCCGCACGCCGGCCAGTGGCCGTGGATCGCCCCCCAATGTGTCCCCCTCTGTGGTCCCGGAATCGGGACCCGTCCAATCGACTCATGGGACTCTAGGCAGGACGGGCTCGATCCGATCGATTGATCGTGCCGTCTCTCACACCGTCTCGGTTTCAGAGCACCGACTCGGTGCGGACTCTCCTGCGAGATCTCGCGGCCCACGACTCGGCCGATCAGGGGATCCAGCTCCAGTTGTGCTCCATCATGTGGTGGCTTCGCCACACCGTGCTCGTGGTTGCCAGTCTGGGTGTCGTGCAGGGGGGCGTGGGTGAGACCGGTGCTCTGGTGATCATCGCCGCCCTTGTCGACCTCTGCTCACACCTCGCCACCCAGGCCATACCCCGCCTGATCCCCCATGTCACCCTCCTCGATGGTGTCGCCCTCATCACCCTGGCCATCCTGGGTCTTCCGCCCCTGATCGTCCTGTTGATCGGTGTGGCCAGCCTCGGGTGGGCCGCTTCCCTCCGGCCCATCCCGGCCATCACCACCTACCTCGCGGTGACCGGGGCGGCGATCGCCAGCCTCACTCGGGAGGATGCCTCGGTCTCCACCGGCCAGACCCTGACGGTCTTCGTGCTGCTGGGCATGATCTTCATGATGAGATCGATCCGCCTCAACATGGCCGCCCGTCGAACCAGCGATAAACAACGCCAGATCGCGCTGGGTGTCGACGCCGTGTTGTGGGAAGAGGTGCCCAGCCGTTCCGGCGAGCTGTCAGCCCTGAAGGTCTCACCAGCGGCCGAGCGCATGCTCGGGTACGCGGTGGACCAGTGGCTCGAGCCGGGCTTCTGGACCTCGATCGTCCATCCCGACGACCTCGCCCGGGTACTAGCTGAGGTCAAGGCGTCGTACCACGCCCAGCCCGACCACACCTCGACGTTTCGGCTGCTGCGCAAGGACGGCACCTGGATGACGGCCGAGAGTCGGATCAGCTCGGCCCGGGACCGCCAGGATCGCCACCTCCTGTTCGTCGGGATCATCACTGATCGCACCCGCGAGCTCCAGGCTTCGGCCGAGGCCGACCGGTTCAGCCACCTGGTCGCCACCTCCCCGGTCGGCCAGTTCCTCGTCGTCCGCAACGAGCGGGGCTTGTGTATCGACGCCGCCAACGCAGCTTGTCGTGATCTCTTCCCGGGGTCCGAGGACCCGACCGGTCGCTGTGTTCCGATCCTCGTGGCCGAGCGTCCGGAGCTGGCAGTCCTCAACCGGCTCCTGATGGGTGCGGACGATCAGCCCGCTCGAGGAGAGATCCTCGGTGAGAGTGGCACCATCTATCAGGCCACCGTCCGGCGGCTCGAGGTCGGGTCCTACACGGTCGATGTGTTGGACATCACCGAGCGGGTCGAGGCCGCCCAGAAGCTCGAGGAGCTGGCTCGGATCGACTCGCTCACCGGTCTGCCCAACCGTCGCGCCTTCGTCGAGACCCTGGACCGCACGATTGTCGCGGGCCGCGAGCAGAACACATCCACCGCCATCCTCATGATCGACCTCGACGACTTCAAAGAGGTCAACGACGCCCTCGGCCACGAAATCGGCGACCAGCTCCTGTGCAGCATCGCCGAGCGGCTCGAATCAGTGGCGGGTGACCATGATTTCGTCGCCCGCCTCGGAGGCGACGAGTTCGCCCTCGTGCTGACCGACACCCGAGTCGACGACGCCCGCTGGCGGGCCCAGCACCTCGGTGACCAGATTCGCGAACCGGTCATGCATGACGGTCTGCGCCTGCGGGTCCGGGCCAGCGTGGGGATCGCCATGCACCCGACCGACGCCGACGGCGCCATCGAGCTCATGCGCCAGGCCGACGTCGCGATGTATCAGGCCAAGACCGGCAGACTCGGGCATCAGGTCTACGACGCCACGGCCGACCCGTTCGGCCGCGAGCGGCTTCAGCTCGTCAATCAGCTCGAGACAGCCATCGAGACCGGTGGTCTGGTACTGCACCACCAGCCCCTCGTCGATGGTCTCAGCGGCGAGGTTGCCGGCACCGAGGCCCTCATCCGGTGGAACCATCCCGAGCTGGGACTCGTCCCTCCCCTCCGGTTCATCGAGCTGGCCGAGGTCTCCGGCCAGATGAAGGCGCTCACTCGGTGGGTCATCGACCAAGCGCTCAGCGAGATCGCCGCCCTGGGAGCCCAGGGCGCGCACCTCATCCTGTCGTGCAACCTGTCGGTCCGGAACCTCTACGAGGGTGATCTGGTGGCGTGGGTCGGCGACGCCTTGTCGCGCCACAGGGTGGCCCCCGAGCGGCTGGCAGTCGAGATCACCGAGACGATGATCATGGACGACCAGGAGGCGGCCACCGAGGTGCTGGGAGGCCTTCGCGCCATCGGCGTCAAGGTATGGATCGACGACTTCGGCACCGGGCATTCATCCTTTGCCCGTCTCCGGACCCTGCCCGTCGATGGGGTGAAGATCGACCAGTCGTTCGTCGCCGACGTTGCGGTTCGTGAGTCCGATCAGGTGGTTCTGCGCAACCTGATCGAGCTCGTCCACGCCCTGGGACTGAACGTGATCGTCGAGGGCATCGAGTGCGCAGTCAGCTCCGGTCTGGCCCGGGGCTACGGAGCCAACCTACTCCAGGGCTATCACCACGCCCGCCCGGCACCCATCGCCGAGCTCGGTCTCCCCGGCCAGGCCGCCACCGTCTCGCCCCTCGATGTCGAGCTCTCAGTCGTTGGGGGAGGCTGACGCCAACTGTCGTCCCAGGCGCTCAATCGCAGCCGGAGCCCGGGCTCCCCACCAGAACAGATCGCGACCGTCGATCTCGACGACCGGCGCAACCGCGGCCAATTCGGTCAGGTGCTCGGGCTCGAATTCGTACGGCTCTGACGGGGCGATGACCACGTCGGGCTGCTGGGCGATGGCCTCGTCGATGGTGACCTCGGGCCACCAATCGGCATGGTGGGCGAACACGTTCCCCACCCCAATCGACTCGAGCAGCGTCGACCCGTAGGTGCGGCCGGAGATGGTCATCCACGGCCTCCGCCAGATCGGTAGGAACGCTCGGGTGGTGACGGTGACCGGATCGCCCACCGGCCACGGGCCGCGGCCCCGGTCCTCACAGCCGGCCGCGGCGGCCAGGCGGGCCATCTCCGGGCCGTTCTCGGCCAGGGTGTGCAAATCGATGGCATGAACCCGCAGACCGGCCCCCTCGAGCTTCTCGGCGTGTTCACGAAGATTCTCGGTGGTGCACATCACCACCAGGTCCGGGGCCAGCTCGACGACAGCCGCCAGGTCTGGGTTCTTGGTGCCGCCGACGGTGGGGTACCCGGGCTGCTCGCAGTACTGGGTGACCGCGATGGGCGGCTGGCCCCACTCGATGAGGGTTTCGGTGGCTGACGGAACCAACGAGACGATGCGTAGCCGCTGACTCACATGCGTCCGAGAAGCTCGGCC
>JAAEMS010000219.1 GCA_024225275.1 Actinomycetes bacterium | reverse complement strand
CCAACCACCCTCGCTGTCACAGCCTGACCATAAGATCCCCCCAGGAGCCCACCACCAGATTCCACGACCAACGGGTCGACCTCCCCTGTTCGCCATGGCCGACCTACGTTCGTGGTGCTGGACCGTCTCGAGGTCGGCGACTACTGGTGGACAGTGAGCGGCCCATCGGCTACGAGTCCCTTATCCTGGTCGATGGCGGCGTTGAAAACAAGGCTAAGGGAGGTCGGCGCGGTAAGGACGAGAGGGTCGATAGTGGTGAGGTCGAAGGTTATGTCGGTGCCCGAGGCCGCCCCGATCATCGAACCGCTACCACCGGCACCGTACAAATCCGCTACCAGCAGTGCGCCGAATAAGGTGGTGACGTTCTGCAAGACCAACTGCCCGCAGCCAACCAAGTCCCCCACCATCCCACGGCCATATTTCACGCCCGGGGTGGCGGAATTAGCGGTGTAGTCCATTGTCAGCGAGCCCGAAGAGAAGGTGGTTTCGTGCTCGAGGTACCGCTGGCCGAACAAGAACGACGAGTGGCTTTTCTCAGTCTCAGGGGCCTGATCGCAGCTGAAATCGTCAATCACGATCGGCGCACTGGCGCAGACCGCGTACGCCGGGGTCTTGGCCAATGAAATGACCGTCGGAGCGCTGAACACCGCGCCCGCACTGACCTGGAGCGCGCGCCGCCGATTCAGAAGTGCCCGCGAGTTTATGTCACCGCCCGCCATGCTAACCAGCATAGACTGTCGAGCAGGGAGCAACAAGCGACTATGGGTCCACTACAGGATTGATGGCGCGGTGTAGTGTTTGTGTGGAGGCGTCGGGGTTGGGGCGCAACACGGTGGCCAAGGGTGTCGGCGAGGTGGCTGAGGGGATCGAGCCTTCGGATCGGTTGCGGGCTCCGGGGGCGGGTGACAAGCCGGCGGTCGACAAGCAGCCGGGTCTGTTAGAGGCGCTCGATGAGTTGGTGTGGCCCGAAACCAGGGGTCATCCCGAGTCGCCGTTGAGGTGGACGTTGACGTCGACATATGCGCTGGCCCGTCAGCTCACCGCCCAGGGGTTTCGGGTCTCAGCGGAGTTGGTGCGCCGGTTGTTGCATCAGATGGGTTACTCGCTCCAAGCCCCAGCGAAACAGGTCGAGGGGACCTCGTACCCGGACCGTGACGCCCAGTTCGATTACCTCAACAAGGTGGTGGCGGAGCGCCTCGGCCAGGGCGAGCCGGTGACAGTGTGGACACCAAGAACAAGGAACTGGTCGGCCGCTATGGCAATGGTGGCACCGACTGGCGCCCCCGAGGCGACCCGGAGGGCACCGTTGCGTTGACGGATCGGGTCTCTGGCGGGGAGCGTGTTCGGGTGAATCGTCGCCGCACTGCAGAGTCCGATTCGTTTGCCGGCTACTGGTTCCCTCCCGAGGTGATCTTGCTGGCCGTGCGCTGGTACCTCCGTTACGGACTCTCATACCGCGGTGTTGAAGAACTCCTCGCCGAACGAGGCATCGACGTCGACCATGTCACCGTCTACCGGTGGGTCCAACGCTTCACCCCTCTACTTATCGACGCCGCCCGACCCTGTCGAGGTCACCACCGATCTAGCTGCACCCTTGCTGAGCGTTGTCGATGAGCTGATTCCAGAAGCACTTCATGACACCGAGCAGTACGCGAACAACAGGATCGAGTGGGACCACGGCCGCCTCGAGGCCAGGCTGAAACCAATGCGTGGTCTGCGAACTGATCGGACCGCGTCGGTAGTGATCCGCGGTCACGCGTTCGTCCAGAATCTTCGACGCGGTCACTACGAACTGGTGTGGAAGCCGACCGCGACCGTCTACGCCTGGCGGCCGCTTTCGATGAGCTCGCCGACGTGATCTGACCCAAGCCCGACAACAAGCCGGCCGACCCGCGCCCACCGATCGATCAACGCAACAGTGCCGTTGCACATGCCTCCGACACTCGCAGGCCGTTGAGACCGAGCAGGACGGCGAGGGTAGCGTGGTCAGGGCTGACCCGTTCGGCGGTGAACAGGAAGGTGGCGAGTTCGGTTCGGTCGAGGCCGCGGCCCTCGACGGGGTGAACTTTGGGGCGGCCGACACACTGGGCAGGGTTGGAGACGATGTGGCCGTCGATGTGGGCGAACCGGTAGAACCCGCAGATGGTGGACAGGCGTCGGTCAACGGTGGAGGGGGCGAGGCCGGTTTGCTCGAGCCAGCCGCGGAAGATCTCGATGTGGGCGCGGGTGGCGGCCAGCACGGCCAGGTTGTTGTCGCTGGCCCATTGGACAGGACTCGGAGGTCGTGGCGGTAGGCATCCAGGGTGCGCCCGCTGTAGCGGGCCAGGAACGCCGCGGCGGCTAGTTCGGCCTCATCGGTGGGACCGGCTGTGCTCCCGCGGTCGAGGTTTGCTGTGGAGATGGATTCGAGATCGAACATGGGGCGTGACTCCTGGTTTGGGTGTCCCGGGCTACTTACCCGGGCCTTGTTGCCCAACGGTCAGTGTCCCTGCCGGCCTTGAACACACATCCCGGCGAAGCTCTATGGACACGCCCCCACCGGTGCATAATCTGATAATCTGATGCCATGCCTGATGTGTCTGCGACAGACGCCGCCCGCCGCTTCTCGGACCTGCTGGATGCGGTCGAACACTCGGGCGAGCATTTCACCGTGATTCGCCATGGCCGGGCGGTCGCCCATATTGAGCCAGTACAAACCGGTGGAGGCGCGGACCTCAAGGCAGTACTCAAGGGGCACCGACCCGACAAAGCTTGGGCCCGACAACTCGACGAGATCAGGGAGCTGCTCGAGGTGGAGCAACGCCAGTGACCCAGCTCCTCCTACTCGACACGACCTTCCTCATCGATGCCGAGCGATCTGACGCCGAGCTCGACGAACTCATCGATGACGATGACGATGTGGCTATCGCCGCTATCACAGTGGCCGAGCTTCTAGTCGGCGTGAAGCTGGCCAGCAGCCGCTACCGGCAGCGACGAGCCGACTACGTCGAAGCCATCCGATCAACAGTCTCGGTGCTGGACTACGACACCAACGTCGCCGCCGAGCATTCCGATCTGCTGGTAGCAGTCCGCCGAGCGGGCACCCCCCGAGGAGCCCACGATCTCATCATCGCCGCAACCGCAGCGGCATCGGGGCGCACCGTCGTGACCGCAGATCTATCCGTGTTCGAGAACCTCCCCGGCATCGAGGTCATCGATCACCGAGACGATACGTAAGCATCACGGACCCGGCTTGGTGTGATTCTGGCGGCCCTGATGGGGGCGATCACGTTGGTGGCAGCCCCGGCTGCGGATGCCGCGGCTAGTTGTGGCGACTACACAGATGTCTATTGTGTTCCGGGATGGGTCGGGCTACGCGGCCCTGCGCTCGGATGGCGTCTATGTCACCGTCGACTCCGGCGGCTCGGTTTCGGCGCAGACCTCTGCGGCGTTTCCTCTTCCCGCTGGGGAGATCGCGGCCTCGATCACGTTCACCCCCGACAAGAACGGCGTGTGGGTCATCACCAGCCTGGGTCGGGTGTTTGCGTCAGGTAGCGCGGTCCATCACGGCGACATGGCCGGAGTGCCACTGAATGGCCCGGTGATCGATTCGGTGGTCACGCCCAGCGGGAACGGCTACTACATGGTCGCTTCCGATGGTGGAGTGTTCGCCTTCGGCGACGCGAGCTTCGCAGGGTCCATGGGCGGCCTGCTGCTCAACGCCCCGGTCAATGGGCTTGTACCGGACCCTGATAGCAGCGGCTACTGGCTGGTCGCTGCCGACGGCGGCGTGTTCGCGTTCGGCGATGTTGTGTTCAAGGGCAGCCTGGGCAACAACCCACCGAGCCACGACGTGATCTCCATTGCTGCCGCCTCCGGGGACTACGCGATGCTGGACACCACCGGTGTGATCTACCCGTTCGGGGCCCTGCCATCGGTACCGACCTTCGATGGGTGCAACCCCCCAACCGTCGGCACCGGGGATTCAGTGATCACCCTGGGCGCCGACGCAGCCAGCACCCCGGCGACCCTGGCTCATGACGGTTCGTCGAGCTTCATCGTGTGGGCCCGCGACGCCCAAGGCGATCGACTCGATCTGCTGGTCAATGAGATCGGCGCCTACGACGGGGTGGTCGTGGCACCATCAAACGCAGTCATCTTCGAGATCAACGCCGACGGCGCCCGGACCATCACCTGACCCACTCCCGGCGGTAGGGGGCCGGGGCGGCCGGGATATTGGGCGGACAATGTGTGAT
>JAAEMS010000218.1 GCA_024225275.1 Actinomycetes bacterium | reverse complement strand
GGGCGGGTGACCGCGACCAGGTCCCCTTCGGTTGACCACGTGTTGGTGGTCACCTCACCGTTCGGGTCAGTGATCGTCTCCAACCGGCCCCCACTGTCATAGCCGTAGGCAGTGACCGCACCGTCCGGATCGGTGGAAGACAGCAGCCGTCCCGAGTCATCGAACACCGAAACCGACACACCCCCTTCGGGGTCAGTGGTTTGGGTGACCCTTCCGGCCGAGTCGTAGACGAACGAGCTGACCCCACCATCGGGTGCGGTCTCGCTCGTCACCCTCCCAGCCGAGTCGTAGACGAAGGTGGTGGTGTTGCCCGCCCCATCGGTGATCGAGGTCAGGTTCCGAGCGGCGTCGTAGGTGTAGGTGGTGGTGACCCCATCGGGGTCGGTTGTCGAGGTGATCAACCCGCCGGTCGAGGTCATCGCCGCGACCGCCCCCGACGGGTCGGTCACCGACGTGGGGATCCGCGACGTCGCCGAATAGGTGAGCGCGGTGACGCCGGCGTCGGGGTCGGTGATCTGGGTGACCCGGTTCTCGGTGTCGTAGGTGAAGGTGGTGGTGTTGCCTTCCCGATCGGTACGCGAGGTCAGGTTCCCGTTGCCATCAAAGGTCTGGACGATGTCCGAAGCAAGGCGGTCCACTGCCGCCACCAGGTTCCCCTCACCGTCATAGGACCGGGTCACCGTTTCGCCTTCGGCGTC
>JAAEMS010000217.1 GCA_024225275.1 Actinomycetes bacterium | reverse complement strand
AGGCCTGATCGTGGGGCCACCAGATATTCGGTGACTGTCTGCCGAGCAGCGACGCGGCCTCGCCGATGGCAGCCAAAGCGCCGTGTAGAAGCAGATAGTCGCGCCCGGGGGCCCGTACCGGAGGCGACTCTCGCACCTCTTGCGGAGCCAGCCCTTCGACCGCGCAGCGGTTGAGGTACCGGCCGATCCGACCTAGCCGGGTGAGAGTACCCACGGCCCTGCCGCCGTGGAGGTTCCCGTAGCCAGCCCAGACCCCGAACCAGCAACGATCCGGTGTGGTCGTCCACCGGGCGAGTTCAGACGCCAGTGCGTTCATCTCCTGAGGTGGGAGTTCACCCTCATGGGCATAGGGCTCCTCGTGACGGGCAGGGTCGAGGGGTGCCTGGGAGGGGGCGGCGATGGTGTGAAGCTGCATCTCGGCGTGCGCGACCTTGCTGTTGGCTTGGGCGAGGGCGGTCCAGGTTGTTGTCTCGCCGCTGGGCAACTCGACGGGGTGAAAGACCCGAGTGATCGATGCGAATCCGGCGGGCACCAGGGAGCGAATCCCATCAGCACCCCAGGTGCCCAAGCGGCCCAGCCACCAGTCAGCTTGTTCGATGTCGCGTGACCACTTCATGTCGATGCAGGCTATTCGGACCCGCAGATGGGCCTGACCGATTTGGCCCGCCCAGAACAACATGTCTCAATCCCGGGTATCGCCGGGAGCCCAGATCCGTTGCGAGGCGATATCAGAACCGGTCGAGAAGGAGCGTCACCATCCCGGCGTATGGGATGGTGGCGAGATTGTGCCCGCGCGTTATGGGATGCTCCGGCCGCCTGATGGGCCTGTCCGGTATCGGCACGATGAGGGTGGGTGGGCGGTTGGGGACGGGCGGGGCGTTATCTTGCGCCCGGGAGCGAAGCGTTCTTGACCGTGCAGCCCGGGGTACGGACGTCCCCTACCGGCCCGATCACCCGCATAACAGCTCTTTGGTGATACCCGCTGCGCATAGCGATTGGTCCCAGCCTGAGCTGCGCAGCCGATGCTGATGGGCGTATCTATCGAGCGGACTCATAGCTACTGTGCCAGCTCGACTTGGCTGCGCCCGCCCCGTTCCTGGCCTGTGAGACTGGACCACGATGGCGCCCTGACGTCTTGGCCCGTGACCCATCATCAGCGTCCCCGCTTGGGGCCATCGGCATCCTCTACGATCGCTCTCGGAGCTTGAATGAAACCGGGGAGCACCGAGATGAATGACGACATCCGTATCGGCAGCGCTGAGGCGATCGGGACCGGGATCCTGGTCATCGGCGGGCCTGGTACCGCCATCTTCGCGACCGGTGGCTTCAACGCCGGCTTGAGCGTCGGCATCCTGGGTGTCTCGCTGGCTTTCGGCTTGAGCCTGCTGTGTATGGCCTATCTGATCGGCCGGATCTCAGGGTGCCATATCAACCCGGCAGTGACGATCGGCATGATCGTCACCAAGAAACTCGATGCGGCCAAGTCCGCCCCATACTTCATCGGGCAGTTCGTCGGTGGCATCGTCGGCGCGGGCATCATCGTGCTGATCCTGACCGGTACGGACGGCTACTTCACCCAGGCACAGGACGCCGGCTTCGCGTCGAACGGCTACGGGTCACACTCGCCCGGCGGCTTCGACCTGCTCTCGGTGGCGATCATCGAGATCGTGGTGACGGCGGTCTTCGTCCTCATCGTGCTCGGCACGACGAGCGAAAGGGGCGTGCCGAACGGATTCGGCCCGATCGCCGCCGGCCTCGGCCTGGCGCTGGTCCACATGATCTCGATCCCGGTATCGAACACCTCGGTCAACCCAGCCCGCTCGCTGGCCACCGCCGTCTTCCAGGGCGACTGGGCGCTCGGTCAGGTCTGGGCCTTCATCGTCTTCCCAGCGATCGGCGCTGTCGCCGCGGGCGGGATCTGGATGGTGGTCGGCGAAGCCGACAGCGCCTGACCACCACACCCCGTTCCCAAGTCAATCGCGTGATCGTGTTGCGCACCGGCTGCGCAGAATGATCACCCGTTCGGGTAGGGGCTGATGGCGCCTGCGAACTCGGACGCGTGGTCAGCAGTCAGGAAGAACGTGTTGAGGGCCCGACCAACCCGAGCGGACCACCCGCTCATAGGGGCACGTACGCGAGCTTCGTTGTGTCCCAGATCGCCTGAACCGAATCGCGAGATGGAGCACCCGAGATCGCCGGTCCGGGGATGCGCCAGAACGACGGTGTGTCGACGGGCCGCCGCCCATTTGGAAGCGGCGACTTCTTGGCCTTGTGAGCCCCCTGGCCCCGCCCGATAGCGCCCACCAGAATTGCACAGCTCGGGTCGCCCAGACCCGCCCCACCCTGCCGGTTCCCGTGGTCTTGAGAGCGGTCGACCTGGCCCTGATTTGGCCGGTTTGAGGCGACGGCTGAATATTGGGAACCCGCAGGCGTTGGCCGATGCTGGCAGCAATTGAACGGTCTGTTGGAGATCCACTCGCCGAGGCCGAGGAACCATTCGTCGTGGTCGGCACGATCCTGTCAGCGGTTGGCCTGTGCTGAGTTGCCCTCAGCCCGTCGTGGTTGGATTTCTCCGGAACTCGGGGCTGTCGAACATGCTCAGCAAGCTAGATCCTGCCCCAACTCAGGCGCGACTCTGAGAGGCTTGGCGGCATGTACGCAGTCGCAACATTTCTCGTCGTCGCGGTATTGACGATGATCTTCGGACGTCTCACCACGGGCGCATTGATCGCAACGGGTGTTCCACCCGACACCGCATCGTTCCAGGCGCGTTCGGCGCTGAGCGGAGCTGGGTTCACCACAGCCGAGGCCGAAACAGTGGTGAATCACCCCACAAGACGCAAGATCATCGCCACGACGATGTTCGTCGGCAGCCTCGGCACCCCGACACTCGTCGTGTCGGTCCTGGTCGGCTTCGTGGCACCCGGCCCCGGGTCGACGACCGAGAGAACGTTGGTCATTGCCTCGGGCCTCACCCTGATGGTGATGATGGCAATCAACAGGCCAAGCCAGCAGCTCCTCGTCCGGATGGGTCAGCGATACGCCAATCGAAGGCTGATCCCTGCACTGGCGGACGAGGTCAACGAACTAGTGAGCTTGGGCGACGACATGATCGTCGGGTCGCTACCGTTGACCCAGGACCCAGGTCAGACTTACCGGAGCCTCCGAGGCATGCGGACCGCACTCACCGGAGTCACCGTGCTGGGTGTGCAACAGGGTGACCGCTATCTCGGGGAGCCACCCATCGATGTCGAGCTTCGCAAGGGCGACAAGCTGGTCGTGTACGGGCTGAGGGAGCGACTCAGCACACTTCGCACTGAGATCGAGTAGCTCCCGCACGAGAACACGACGAGCGAAGCATTCAGACCCTCTCGCTGGACGACAACGGAGGATTCAGCCCCGAGGCGGTCGACGCTGCCTCTCGTCATGAGTGGAGACCCACGTGATTCCAGGCGGCGGTCCTCTGGCCTCGTTTCGGCGCTCCGACGACGTGCTGGCGTTCGTTCAACCATTCCTGGACCGACACCGCCCCTGGCAGACCACGTCGTCCGGTAACGACGACTCTCAGCCGCCGAACTCACCAACCAAACCCACACTCAAGTGCCGGGAGTGGCTCGGGCCGGGGTCGAGACGCGCACTCGAGCGCTCGATAACGCTCGCGGTCGAGGCTCTGACCGTCAGTTTGGGTCGTCCTTTCGCCCATCACACTGCCGGCGTAGTGGGGCGGTCGGTGGCGGGATATTGGGCGGACGGTATGTGACGTTCCGGAGGGGTCGGGTGGTGTGCGGCTAGGGGGTGGGCCAGGGGTATTCGGTGGGGTCGACCGAGTGGAGGGCTGTCACTGCTTTGGGCGACGCGCCTCGTTGGCCGTGCACGACAACGGTTCGGGCCGATGTGTCCTCGATGATGAGCGTGCATCCCCTGTCCAGGGCGGAGCGGTGTGCGGGTCGCGGTGAGCCGGCGGCGGTGACCGAGACCGGGTCCCAGGCCAGCATCTCAGGCCCGTTGGCCAGGTGGGGCCCGCCGGCCGTAGTGGCCCGGAGTCGATGTTCTTCGTTGCCCTGGCGGACCGCCAGTGGCTGGCCGTCGATCGTGGTGGTGACCTCGATCAGCGGCGGATCACCAAGACGTGGGTCGCCGTAGAGGATGCTCACCTCGGTGAGTTGACTTCGTTGGCCGCCGGTGCCGCCCAGGAACACACTGGGCTGGTGTTGTCGGCCAGTGCGACGGGCTCGAAGCTCAGCTGCTTGAGGTCGCGGCGCATTCGGGTGAGGTGGCGGGCCAGTGAGTCTCGGGGTCGGAGCTGGTCGTGGATGGTGTTTGCGGTGTCGGCCGGGTTGGCGGGTGTGAACGCGGTCGCAGTGGTGAGGGTCCAGGTCAGGGTCACCGCCGCGATGGGGCCGAGCCACCAGGGCAGGCCCCAGATCAACTGAGCAGCGATGCCGATAATCACCCCGACGCCGGCAGCCAGGGTGTAGCTGTGCGGGGTGGGCTAGACCGTGCGTTCGTGAGCGACGGGCCGCCGTAGGCCCCGGAGCCGCCAGCGCACCCCGGCGGGCACGTGGCGTCAGGGTGACGTAATCCGGTCCGAATGAGCGGGTCGTCGTGGTTGTGTCAGAGTCTGTTGATGGGATCTGGGCGGGTGCAGGTGATTGGTCATCGGGGTGCGTCTGACGAGGCTCCTGAGAACACGATGGCTGCGTTCAAGCGGGCGCTCTCACTTGGCGCGGATGGTATCGAGTTCGACGTTCAGCTCACGCGAGATGGCCATGCCGTTGTCGTTCACGACGCCATGCTCGACCGGACCACCAGTGGTTCTGGCCCGGTCTTCGAAGCAACACTCGAGGAGGTCCGATCTCTCGACGCCGGCAGCTGGTTCGACCCGAGGTTCTCGGGTGAGCGGGTCCCGACCCTGGACGAGGTGCTTGCGCTACCCGCTCACGTCTTCGAGTTGGAGATCAAGACATGGGGCCGGGCCGTGCTGGACTCGGTGCTCGAGGCTGTCGACCGGGCTGGGGTGTTCGAGCGGGTGAAGTTCACCGGGTGGAATCACTCGATGCTGTGTCGGCTCAAGGCCCGGCGCCCCGAAGCGACCCTCGGGTTGTTCGCCCAACAGCCACAGCCGTGGATGAACGAGGCGGTATTCGAGCGATACGTGGTGGGGACTGCGGAAACAGCTGGTTTCGACATCGCTCACGTATACGCGGGTGCGATCACCGTGGGCATCGCCAACGGTCTTCGGGAGTCGGGCTATCTGGTCCACGCGAACGATGCGGCCGGCCGCGACGAGGTGCAGCGCGCCCTCGATCTGAGCGTTCACTCGGTCTGTCTGAACGACGTGGCGCTGGCGATGTCGATGCTGGGGTGAGGCAACGGGCTGGACGCGTGGGTGCTGGCCGAGGGGTTGAGCGTTCAACGGGCACCCACTCGATATCGACCACCCAGAATCCCGGGCTGCCACGCGTGCGTGGCGCAATACCTCTTCCCAATTGCGGCACTCGATATTCGCAGTGCCGAACCACTCTCGAGGGTCACCGAGAACCGGCGTCCTGAGTAACCAAAAGCGCTCGAGACGCGGCGTCACCATCCCGGCGCTATGGGACGGTCGGGAGCGGGATATCGGGCGGACAATATGGGACCCGGCTCGCTCAGATGTGCCGGTCTCTCGGATTCCCCGCTTCTTGATCGGGGATGATGTGAGTTCATTCGCGGTGCTCGGCCCGGAGATGCACTGATATTCATGCCGATCGTGCGGCCTGGGTCTGCAAGGCTCGCGCCGTGAGCGAGCGGATTCACGACGACGAGCCAGACACCAGCGAGTCGATCGCTCGAGCGCTGTTGAAGGCCGAGTGTCCGCAGTGGGCGCGATCGCCTGTCGAGTACTTGAGATCATCAGGAACCGACAACGCGCTGTGGCGCATCCGGCTCGGCGGCGAACCAGACGTGGTGCTGCGTCTTCCTAGGCGCCCGGACGCAGCGGCCGGCGTTCTGCAGGAAATGCAAGTGCTGCAGCAGATCGAGCGTGAAGCGATCAGTTCGATCGTCGCGACTCCATCGGTGCGCCACGTGGGTGAACCCAACGAGGTCTTTCCTCACCACTGGTCTGTACTCGAATGGATCGACGGAGCCGATGCCTGGACCGTCCGCACAGAACTCGACGGGCAGCCCCTGGGCGCACTGGCGGAGGATCTTGCCCGGTCGGTCATCGCGATGGGGACGGTCAAGGCCGACAAGATCAGGCGACGGCCGATTGGCAGCCGAGGTGGTCCGCTACGCCCGCTGTTGGAACGACTCGGGGGTTGGCTGGACGGTGCGGAGTGGGACGCTTCGAGCCTCCTCGACATCGATGCGGTCAGGCGCCTCGCGGACGAGGCGCTCGAGGTCGCCAACGAACCGGTGAATGATGGCTTCGTGCACGGTGACCTGATCCCGGGGAACCTGCTGGTCGATGGGGGCCGTCTGACCGCAATCATCGATTGGGGAGGTGCCGGCAGAGGCGACACAGCCCAAGATCTTGCCCCCGCATGGGCTGTGCTCCCGGCTCTGGAACGGGCGGCATTCCGAACTGCTGTCGGCGCCGACGACGCAGCTTGGATTCGGGGCCGTACCTTCGAGCTCGAACACGCAGTTGGTGGCGTCTTGTACTACGTGCCCAAGCAGCATCCACTCGGCGACGTCATGGCGCGGACTCTGGAACGCATCCTCCACGCTCCGTGACTTCTTGGAGGCTTCCCATGCCACGCCACCCGATCAGAATGTGGTCGGCGAGGTGCGAAGTGGGCGCCCAGCACCGGCGAAGGGGGCAGTCCGAGGGCGGGACATGGGATGAACGGTCTGAGAATCAGGGCTGCACGCGCCGGGTGGGTGCAGCGTCAACTTGTGACGGTCCGAACCGCCGGAGCCGACACGAGCGAGGCCAACCGCCTGCGATCTGACAGTGCTACGGAAACTGGGCGACGAACTCTGAGAAGCGGGATTCGTCGCCGCTGCTCAGCAGAATCTCGAGGCCCTCTCTCATCCGCTCCAGCTCCGCAGCTGCCTCGTCTTGGCTCGAGAAGAATCTCGTGTGCACCATCCAGCCATAGACGCCACATGTGATGGACCAAGGCGCATGCGCGTCTCGTTCAGGGGTGATCCGAGCACCGTCGACGTGTTCCTCGTCGAGCACGATCACCCCGCCTTCGCTGCCCTGCTGCCCGCGCTGGCTCCATCGTCGAATGCATGCGACATCAGCTGCAGGCTAGTGATTCGTCAGCGCTCGCCACGGCGCTGATCGAGTGCTGTTTGCCGGGCTTGATACCCGTCACCTTCCCGGCGGATGGGGAGGACGCGCGGTGGGATATTGGGATGGACGGTATGGGATCAGTTGGGTGGTCTGGTGGTTGGGTCACGCCTATCAAGGTAAGTTGATGATGTGGATCCGGTGATCTTGGCCAGCGCCCGCAAGCACGGGATCGCCGACGACGACATGCTCCACGCCTATCGCAACCCGACCCGGGTGTTCGACCTTGACGACCTCATCATGCTCATCGGCCCTGACCCGACCGGGCGGTTGCTCGAGATCGGTGTCGCTACTGCAGATGAGATTGATTTTGTCATCCATGCCATGGAAGCCCGACCCAAGTATCTGAGGTGATCTCTGTGCCCCGATCCATCCAGGAAATCCTCGATCACGCCGACGAACTGGCCGAACGTCTCGAAGACTACGAACCGTCAGCCGATGACGAACGGTCTGTCGAGGAGTATCTGCTCCGGCGGGCTGCGCTCGCTCGGGCTCAGAGCGAGCGCCAGATACTCGATGCGGTCATCAAGGCCCGGGCGGCGGGGAGCACGTGGGCCCGGATCGGTCAACTGCTCGGCACCTCAGCCCAGGCCGCCCAGCAGCGGTACAGCCCGCTGACTGAACCAGCCTGAGTTCACAGCCCAGAGGACTGCCTCCGAGCCGCTGTAGGTGACACCTCGCGAGCGGGATATCGGGCGGACAATATGGGATACCGCCCGCTGCTGCCTGCACCGGCCGACCGGGGGTCTCGTGTAGCCAGTGGGCTTGTACCAAGCACAATGATCCTGGAGGAGATCGGCCGATCTAGACGATCTGGCTGCCGTGAACGAAGAAGTGGTTCTCGCCGTCGATGCTCACCAGGCCGTCGGGTGTGGCGGTGTCAATAAGCACTACGTCACGTCCAGTGAGGTGGCTGACCTCGACGATTCGGCACCTGATTGCCGCCTCGAATGGGAACGTTGAGGTCGGCGAGATGCTCGAGGCCGCGAAAATCGGCGCCTTGTCCACGAATAGCCACGTCTTGTCGTGTACATCGACCAGAGAAGCTTCCACGAGGCCGGGCTTGGGCTCATTGTTGACCCATCGCACGACGTCGCAACGAACAGACGTCATGCCAGCCATAGTTTCAGGATTGCTGGCCTCGGCGCTCCATGGGTACCGCGGGACTGTCGGGCTGTTGGCGCTTTGGCGGTAGGGCTTCCGGTCACCCTGACTTGGGCTGTTCTGGGGCACGGCGGAAATCGCCACGGACGTGACAATTGGGTGGAGTCTGTGAGCACCTCAAGAGGGACCGGCTCGCGAACTGCATCCCACTCACAGGGCGGAGCCCGCGGTGTCAGCGTTCGTCGAAGGTCCGCAGCCATCCATCGCGCTGTTCGTGCAGGACGCGTTGTTCATCCCCGCCACCGGTCTCCATGATTGCTAGTAGCCAGGCCTGGGCGGCCCCCCGGCTACAACCCGACTTCGCCATGACCGTCCATGTCCTGAATTCATCTCGAGATCTGACCCAGCCGGGTGCGTCGATATCGATGAGCGCGGAACCCTCGATGAGCTGCCGGCCTACTCCCTGGTACTCCCTCTCGGTCAGCTGGTGTCGAGGCCACTCCACCCCACCGCTCATCCCGCCGTGTCCGTCAGACCCACCCAGAATCTCGTTCACGACGGCGATCGGCGGAACCGGATCCCCGGGGCGCAGCAGGAAGGGAATCGCCCCGAGCACGTCGCACCACTGCCCGACACGCTGTGACTTGGAAGGACCGACACCGGGATGGGTACTACCAGGACGTTGGCGTTCGCACCCTTGATGCTCTTGGGATCTGACAATCTTTAGCTGACAGCCGCCGCAACACGGGGGCTGAGTGGACTACTCTCCGCCCCTGTGTGGGGGAATTCGCACCAGTGCGGGAATGGAGGTCCGTAGTGAACCGTGGTGAGATCCGGCTCATGGACGTTGGTGATGAGGATGTGCAGACGGCTCTCGCGGTCGTCGCACTTTCGGATCGGCAGCTGGCCCATGTTTGGCTGTTCGCTCCCCCCTTCCCGAACCGTGCCTCTGCTGAATCGGCATCGGCTGGGTGTGGGGTCAGCGATCCGATCATGTGGGCTATGGAGGGCGCGGACACCGTCGGGAGGTGGCCGTGCGTCGGTGAAGCGAGCGACGAGCAAATGGCAGCTTGGCCTCACCCTCGGTATCAAATGGGACCCGACCACGTCAAGTGGTGGGAACAGCCTACCGTTGGCCGGAAACTGGTCGAGCGCATTGCGCCACTTTCCGAGCCCGCTGAGCCGGTTGGTCCGTTCTCCTGGAAAGGGCTCCGTGCCGCTTCCGAGTATCGGACGCTGCTTGGCCTCGAAAGGGCGCCCCGAGCAGATGTACCAGCGCCGGTGAATCTCTCGAGTTTTGACTTT
>JAAEMS010000216.1 GCA_024225275.1 Actinomycetes bacterium | reverse complement strand
CTGTTGGGTGTCGTCATCTCGGTGCAGCTCGTTTGATGCTCCGGGGTGACAAGCAGCATGGATCTGCGGCAGATGACGGATCGAGACCTGGGTGTAGATCTCGGTCGTTTCGAGCCTCACGTGGCCCAACATGGCTTGAATGTGGCGGATGTCGGCGCCGCCTTCGAGCATGAGTGTGGCCATGGTGTGACGAAACAGATGACACGCTTCCTCCTTTCCCACGCCGGAGGCTTTGATGTGGTTGCGGGCCATCTGTGTGAGCCGCGACGGCGAGAACGGTGTCCCGTCATGGGTGAGGAACAACCAGTTGTCATCCGGGACAGCCGCCCACCTCGGTCTGACACCGATCAGGTAGCGGTTCACCCAGGCCAACGCTCGTTGGCCGACAGGCACCATGCGGTCCTTTTTGCCTTTGCCTTGACGAACGAAGATCGTGCTCCGGTCGAAATCGATGTCGAACAGTTGCAACCCGTCGCTCGCCAGCTTGATGGGACCACCCGTTCGCCAGTAGTGAGCACCGCTTTGGGGAGCCGTTTCTCGATGCGTGGGAGCTCGAGTTGCGACGCGGGGTTGTAGAGGATCAGGTTCTGTCTCGCAGCCCACTTGAAAAAGGGCTCACCCCAACCAACCGCGCATGCTGGGAACGGAACGTGAGCGGGTCGCCGTCGAGTTTGCGGTAGTGGTGGAGCCAGCGTTGGTAACGGTCCAGCATTGGTTTCGTCACATCCGCCGGCCGTCCCACACCACGGTCGTGTAGCCATTCGGCGAGGACGTTTCGACCAGCTGGGGGAAGCCTCTCGGGTCGGCCTGATCGCCACAGATCGGCTGCGGTGGGCTTCTCTCGCCACGCCGTGGCATTCACCCAGCCCCGGCATGGCCGACTACGACACGATCATCTCCGGTGGGCCCAGTAGAGGTTTCCGTCGCCCCACCGCCATCGAGAGCCTCGGTGACCTGTGTTTGCGACGGAAACTGAGTGTCTTCGCCACCCCGACTGGACCCCGACACCGGCCCGACCGGCGGCCGACCAGACCCCGACCGCAGCCCCTCTTGCCCCGACCGGTCGCCGTCATGGGCCAGGGATATCGCCGAACCTCGCCACGTCGTCCGCCAACAGGCTCACCTCGGTGACCAGGCTGCCATCGGCGAGGCCGTGAGCACCCGTGAAGATGTGGACGTCATGTCCACGTGGGCCGCTTGGGGCTTCGCCTCGTGCAGCTCATGGGTTCACTCGTACGGTGACTGTGTTCCCTGCGGCCAGGAGCTCTCCGCCCGCTGGTGTCTGGCTCCAAACGGTCTCCGGGACCCCATCGCCCCCGGACT
>JAAEMS010000215.1 GCA_024225275.1 Actinomycetes bacterium | reverse complement strand
GAGCCTAAAATCTTTAATTGACCGCTGAGGTTGTTGAGGCGCTCTTTAGCCATTTTGGCGGCAGCGCCGTCAGCCTTATCGAGTTCCTGCCGTAATTCTCTAATCTTAGTAACTCCGCCTTTTGACAGGAATTTCAACATACCTGACATGGCACGTTCACCAAAAATTGCTTTAACTGCCGCTGCTTTCTGAGCGTTCCCCATTTCAGTAGTCGCTTTTGCAAACTCTTGCATGATAGTTGAAAGCGGTCGCATGTTGCCGTCCATGTCAGTAATTTCTATACCCATATCCTGTAAAGCTTGTGCTCCTTCTGAAGTTGGAGCAGCGAGACTGGATAAGATTTTACGCATGGTTGTTCCTGCCATAGTACCTTGGATTCCAGCATTACCCAAAATACCAATCATGGCGGCGGTCTCTTCAAGAGAAACGCCCAAATTAGCCGCAGCGGGGGCGACATATTTCATCGCTTCGCCAAGCTGGGTTAAATTGGTATTAGATGATGAGGTAGCTTTGGCTAAAACATCCGCTACCCGGGTGCTTTCTCTGGCATCGAGGTTAAAGCCACGCAGCATAGCTGCCGCAATCCCGGCAGTTTCGCCAAGTTCCATATCTGCGGAAGCGGCTAAGTCTAAAAGCCCCGGCATGGCTTTCACAATCTCTTGAGTTTTAAAACCAGCCTGTGCCAAAAGCGCCTGACCTTCAGCGGCCTGACTGGCAGTGAAAGCAGTTGATCTACCGAGGCGTCTCGCTTCATTAGTTAAAAGCGTGATCTCAGCGGTTGAGGCATTGGAAATCGCTTTAACTTTAGACATCGCTTTCTCAAAATCAGCGGCAATTTTTACTGGCAGGCCAACTGTTCCCAATACAATACCAGCGCCTAGGGCCTTACTTTTTAAGCCACCCCAAGCTTGGCCTAATTGCTGCCGACCTCGCATGCGCATACCTTGAAGCTTGGACTGCATCGCCAAACGGCGTTGTTGTTGCGCAACTCGGCCAATCTGAATACCATAGCCTTTGGCGGCGGTTTTAGCCCGACGATAACGCCCTTCAAGCACTGCGATACCAGCGGCTAAGCGCTTACTGCTGCCGCCCGCGGCCTGTTGCTTTTGCTTGAGCATAGCGAGCTGCTGCCGATACTTAATAATCGCCTTGCTGGCTGCCAACTTCTTATTAGTAGTCAGCAAGCTCTGCCCTAGTTTAGAGCTATATTGTTGCGCTGTTTTAAAGGTCGGTTTAAAACCGGAACCAAATACCGCACCAAT
>JAAEMS010000214.1 GCA_024225275.1 Actinomycetes bacterium | reverse complement strand
CTGATGGCGCCACTCATCGGGATCACCGGGCGCCGGGGTGTGGGGCACACGACCGGTCAGACGGCTCCACATCTGGCCGAGAGTCCGACCGACTTCTACTTCGCCGAGTACGGACAGCGGCTCCGGGCCGCGGCCGCCCTGCCGGTGGAAGTGCCCATCACGGAGGATCCGGGTGGCTATGCCCAACGACTCGACGGGCTCGTGCTCAGCGGCGGCGGTGATGTCGATCCCGGGCGCTACGGCGGTTCGGCCCACCGTGGACTCGGTGTCTCCAGCCACCGCGACGACTTCGAGATCGAGTTGTTCCGGGCCGCTCTCGAAGCAGACATCCCGATACTGGCCATCTGTCGTGGCATCCAGCTGGTGAATGTCGCCCTTGGCGGCACCCTCGTTGGTCACCTGGCCCACGACGAGGGTGACGAGCACTCGCGGGGTCGTGACGACCGGGCCGCGGCCGTCCACGACATCGAGATCAGCGAAGGTTCGATCCTCCACGGGCTGTACGGCCCGACGACGCGGGTGAACTCGTTCCACCACCAGGCCATCAACCGGCCGGGTGACGGCCTGACCATCACCGCCCGCTCACCCGACGGCACCGTCGAGGGCGCCGAGCTCGATGGTGGTCGGGTCCTCTGCGTGCAGTGGCACCCCGAGATGATGGCGCCCCTTGCTCCCGTGTTCGGTTGGCTGGTCGGGGTGGCTTCGAACTGAGATCAGGCCTTGCTCCGCAGGTTCCTGAGCTGTTCGGTGTGGGCGGGCAGGTGCATGCCGGCCTGAGCGGTGATGGCGATGGCCTCCCAGGGGCGCGGCGCGTCGAGCACGACGTCGCCCTCGTGGACGAGCCGACAGTCGACTTCGGTTGCCAGGTGTTCGGGTGAGAGGCGACGGATCGCCCCGACCGACTGCTGGGCCACCCGGCGGCCCCGCTCGATCAACTCGTAGCGGTTGGCACACGACTTGATCCAGCGGGTCAAGGCGCTGGGGTCGTGGCAGACCAGGTTCTCGAACCGGAGGTCGGTCCCGTGGACCAACCCCTGCCCTACCGAGATCATGGCGGCGTCATTGAGGGCGACGTGGGCGATGACCTCATCGGCGGTCCAGTGCCCGGGGGGCGGGGGCCCGAAGTCGCCCTGGCCGGCCTCGCCAAAGAACGCTTCGTAGGCGGTCTCCAGCGCGGACAGGTCAGGAGCATCACCGCGAACCTCGACCCCGTCGGCGTAGTGGTCCAGCACATAGCCCCAGGCCCCAGGACCCACGTAGTCGCGCCGCCGGCTGGTGGCTTCGGTGCCGAAGGTCTCCCAACCGCGGTGTTCGACGATGACCCGGGTGCCGTCTCCGTCGGGGACGAACAACACCTCGACCTCGGAGGCGTCGGGTTCGGCTCGGCCCGGGTGCCATGACATGACGAGTCGGCTGGGGGGTTCCCACGTCTTGATCTCACCCCACACCGCTTCGGTGCCGTCGATGGCCCGTTCGACGAGCTGGCCGTTGAGGAAGGCCACCCCGCCGGATCGGGCGCTGAACAGGCCGTGGCTGGGCAGCGGCCACCAGGCGCCGATCTCGTCGGTGAAGATCTGGAACGCCTCCTCGGGTGGGCGCAGGACCCAGGCCGCCCTCACCACCGGCGCGATGGGGGAGGCGGGCTGGTTGGATGACGCGGTCATGGGTCCTCTTTCGGGTCGGCTGGGTCGTTCCGGTTGGCATGGTCGGTGAAGGCGGTGAGAGCGTCGTCCCAGAAGGAGTCGACCCACGCCCGTACCGCGTCGAGGCCGCCGGGGTCGATGCGGTAGAGCCGACGGGCCCCCTCCGGCCTACCCACCACCAGTCCGGCCTCGCGCAACACCCGGAGGTGCTGGGAGACGGCGGGCTGGGACACGGTCGTACCGTCGGTGAGCTCGCGGACACTGCGTTCTCCGTGGCGGAGGAGTTCGAGGACCCGCCGCCGGGTCGGGTCGTGCAGCACGTTCAGTGCCTGCTGAGCATTAGCCACGACTTATGATAAGCACAGGATAATGGGAGGAGTCAACCCCACGGGGCGCCGAAGCCAGAGCCTTTGGGCCCTTACCCCGGTCAGGACATTGGTCCTAATTTCACGGCAAGACTCGCGAGGGGGCCCGCATGCAGTTCGGAATGATGTACCTGTTCAGTGAATTCGGTGAGAGGTCACAAGCCCAGATCTACAAGGAGTTCATGGAGGAGGTGGAGCTGGCCGAGGAGCTCGGATTCGACGCCATCTGGTTACCCGAGCACCACTTCACCGTCTACGGCATTCTGGGCGACACCCTGACGATGGCCGCGGCCATCAGCCAGCGCACCGAGCGGATCAAGATCGGCACCGGTGTCGTCCTGTTGCCCCTCCAGCATCCGGTGAGGGTGGCCGAGCAGGCCGCACTGGTCGACTGTCTGAGCGACGGGCGGCTCCTGCTCGGCGTGGGCCGGGCCTACCAGCCGGGGGAGTTCGGGGGCTACGGAGTGGACCCGGCAGAGTCTCGTGACCGGTTCGAGGAATCGCTCGAGATCCTCAGCCGATGCTTCAGCGGCGAGAAGTTCACCTACGAAGGAGAGTTCTGGTCGGCGACCGACGTCCAGCTCTACCCCCAAACGGTCCAGAAGCCAGGCCCGCCCATGTACATGGCGGCCGTGTCGCCCCCTTCGTTCGAGCTGGCCGCCCAGCACGGCATGTCCATCCTGCGGGCTCCCCGGTTCACCTCGCTACCGGCGGTTCAGAAGGACTGGGAGACCTACTGCGAATACATGAGAACGGCCGGCCGTGACCCCTTGGCCCAGGACCAGCCCATGCTCATGCAGACCTTCGTGGCCGAGACCGAGGCCGAGGCCAAGAAGACCGCCGAGCCCCACGCCATCTGGTACCACGAGCTGTTCCAGCAGGTCCTGCCCGGCGCCCCCGGCAAGAAGATCCACGAGGGATACGAGGTCTACGACATCGTCCGCAAGGCGCACGCCAAGGTCACCTACGAGGATCTTGCCGAATGGGGCAGCGCCTTCGGGACCCCCGAACAGGTGGCCGACCGGATCGTCACCTACGCCGAGGCTGCGGGGGTCAGTCACTGGATGGCCGAGATGAAGTTCGGCGGCTTGTCCCACGAGGAGACCATGCGCTCGATGCGGTTGTTCGCCGAAGAGGTCATGCCTCGGGTCAAGGAGAGGTTGGGCACCAACACCCCAACCTGACCTCCGACCACCCGTCGGAGGGGCCCAGATGGTGTCGTCGTGGTCGGTCTCCAATGGGCCCGGGATGAGAGGATCCGGTTCATGAACGACGGACCGGCCGAGCTCGACCCGCTCCTGGCTGAGAACGTGGCCAACTGGAACTCCCGAGTACCGGTACATCTCGGCCCCGGTGGCTACGAAATCGAGCAGTACATCAACGATCCCACCAGGGTCAGCCAGGTCGTCGCCTTCGACCAACCGATGCTCGGAAACCTGTCCGGTCTCTCTGTGGTGCACCTCCAATGTCACATTGGAACCGACACGATCTCGTTGGCCCGGCTGGGTGCCGGCGAAGTTGTCGGCATCGACTTCTCAGACGCGGCACTCGACGCAGCTCGAGACCTGGCGGCCCAGACCGGCGACAACGCCCGGTTCATCCTGAGCGACGTCTACCGGGCCGCCGCGACCGTCGACCAACACTTCGACCTGCTCTACACCTCGGTAGGGACAATCTGCTGGCTTGATGACATCAACCAGTGGGCCGCCAACGTGGCTGGGCTCCTCAAGCCGGGAGGCCGGTTCGTGTTCCGCGACCTACACCCCGTCATGTGGACCTACGAAGAGGTGGACGGCCAGATCGTCCCCCACTTCCCCTATTGGCAGCAGCCCGATCAACCTCTGAGCCATGAATGCTCGGAGTCCTACGTCGGAACCGGAACAGTCGCCTCCCCCCGTACCAACGAATGGAACCACACTGTTGCTGAAGTGCTGAACGCGCTCATCACCAGCGGACTGTGTATCGAGCACATCGAGGAGTACCCCGGATGTGACTGGCAGCTGTTCCCCTCCACCATTCCCGAAGGAAGCCAGTACTTCCTGCCCGAGAAGCTGAGGGACAAGCTCCCCGTCACCTGGGCCATCACCGCCACCAAGGGCTGACCCGGCACCGTCTTCCACACCGTTGGGCTCCTCGAGCGGTGGTGCCTGGGCCCCGCGACGAGGCCACCCCAATACCCAGGCACTACCGTCGCGACTGTGACTGCACGACTGGCCGCCGACATCGGCGGCACCTTCACCGACGTGGTGCTCGAGATCGACGCCGACCCATCCTCACCCGGGGGGTCGACCCTGCACACCGTCAAGGTCCTGACCACCCCCCGCTCGCCGGCCGACGCGGTACTCGAAGGCGTCGAGGTCGTCCTCGAGCAAGCGGGGATCGAGGCCGCAGAGGTAGAGCTCGTCGTTCACGGCACCACCCTCGCCACCAACGCCCTGATCGAACGCCGAGGAGCCCGCACCGCGCTGCTCTGCACCGAGGGGTTTCGCGATTCGGTGGCCATGGCCCACGAGAACCGCTTCGAGCAGTACGACATCTTCATGGAGCGGCCCGATCCGCTCGTGCCCCGGTACCTCCGGCTCGGCGTTCCCGAACGGCTCAGCGCCGAGGGTGAGGTGTTGATCCCGCTCGACACCGACGCGGTCCGCGCCCTCATTCCCACCCTCGTCGACAACGAGGTCGAGAGCGTCGCCATCGGGTTCCTCCACAGTTACGTCGATCCCCGCCACGAGATCGAGGTCCGGTCGATCCTGCTCGATGCCCTGCCCCACCTCTTGGTGACGGTCTCGTCGGAGGTATGCCCCGAGATCCGCGAGTACGAGAGGTTGTCCACCGCGTGCGCCAACGCCTACGTCCAGCCCCTGATGGCCACCTACCTCACCGATCTGGCCGAGCGGCTCGCCAAGCTGGGGGTGGCATCGCCCCTTCTGCTCATGCTCTCCAACGGTGGCCTGTGCACCCTCGACACCGCGGTGCGCTGGCCGGTGGGCCTGGTCGAGAGCGGCCCGGCCGGCGGTGCCCTCCTGGCCGCCCGGATCGCGGCCGAGCACGGCGCCGACGATCTCCTCTCGTTTGACATGGGCGGCACTACGGCCAAGCTGTGCCTGCTGGCCGAAGGTGAGCCCGCCACCTCCCGCGAGTTCGAGGTGGCCCGGGTCTACAGGTTCCTCAAGGGCAGTGGCCTCCCTCTTCGTATCCCGGTCATCGATCTGGTCGAGATCGGCGCGGGCGGCGGTTCCATTGCCTCGGTTGATCAGCTGGGTCGAATCGGCGTCGGCCCCGAGTCAGCGGGCAGCGAACCCGGCCCCGCCTGCTACGGCCGTGGCGGTACCGCGCCCACGGTGACCGATGCCGACGTGGCCGCCCGGCGCATCCAGGCCGAGTGGTTCGCCGGTGGTCAGCTGGATCTCGACGAAGGCGCGGCCGGCGACGCCGTGGCCGACGGAGTGGCAGGGCCTCTCGGGCTCGAGGTTGACTCGGCCGTGGTCGGCGTGGGCGAGATGGTCGCCGAGAACATGGCCAATGCGGCCCGGGTCCACGCCGTCGAACGGGGCCGCGACCTGGGCGGGGGCGCGATGGTGGCCTTCGGTGGTGCCGCTCCGCTCCATGCCTGTCGGTTGGCCGAGAGGCTGGGCATCGACACCGTGATCGTGCCGCCCGGCGCCGGTGTGGGCTCGGCCATCGGCTTCCTGCGGGCTCCGGTCTCCTACGAGCTGGTGCGCACCTGCCACCAGCGCCTCGACCGCTTCGATGCCGATGCCGTCAACCAGGTCATCGACGGGCTGCGGGCCGAGGCGAGGCTGGTGGTGGGCGAGGCCGCCGGCTCGGTCCCCGTCGTCGAGAGTGTGCACGCGTCGATGCGCTACCGAGGTCAGGGTCACGAGATCGATGTCGATCTGCCCATGGCCCGCTTCGGACCCGGTGACGAGCAGGCCCTGCTCCAGGCCTTCGATCGCACCTACCGGTCGCTCTACACCCGGGTCATCCCCGGGATGGTGGCCGAGGTCCTCACCTGGCGGGTTCGGGTCTCCACGGTCGTACTTGCCCCCGAACCGGTGGCCACCCCCGAGCCCCGCCCGGTCACCGCCGACCGCACCGAGCGGGTGCTCGACCCCGAGGAAGGCTGGCGTGACTTCGCCCTGGTCCACCGATCCGACCTCATCCCTGGCGACCAGCTCACCGGCCCGGCCCTCATCATCGAGGACCAGACCACCACCGTCGTGTCACCCCGCTTCGATGTGCGGGTCGACGGCCGTGACCATCTCGTGCTCGAGAGGAGAAGCTGATGGGTGCCCCCGATCTGATCCGCAACCAGGTGATGTGGAACCGGCTCATCGCCGTCGTCGAGGAACAGGCCCAGGTCCTGGTGCGCTCATCCTTTTCCACCAGTACCCGCGAAGCCGGTGACCTGTCGGCCGGTGTCTTCGACCGGGAGGGGCGCATGCTTGCCCAGTCGGTCACCGGCACACCGGGTCATGTGAACTCGATGGCCGCCTCGGTGCTCCACTTCATCGACGAGTTCCCGCTCGACACCATGAAGCCGGGCGACATCTTCCTCACCAACGACCCTTGGAAGGGCACTGGTCACCTCTACGACATCGTCGTGGTCACCCCCGTGTTCCGGCCCCGACGCGAGCACGAAGGCGTCATCGCCCTGTTCGCGTGCACCAGCCATGTGGTCGACATCGGTGGAGTGGGCTTCGGTATGGAGGGCACCGAGGTCTTCCACGAGGGCCTCTACCTCCCCCTCCTGCGCCTGGCCCGCGACGGCGAATTCGACGAGACGGTAATGAAGATCATTCGGGCCAACACCCGCGAGCCCGACGCCGTCGACGGCGACGTCCACTCGCTGGCGGCCTGCAATGACCGGGGGGCCCAACGCCTGGTCGAGATGATGGACGAGTTCGGTCTCGACGATCTCGACGACCTGGCCGACCACGTCATCGACCGCTCCCGCGAGGCCATGCTCGGTCTCATCGCCGACCTGCCCCACGGCACGTGGCACAGCTCGATGCGTATCGACGGCGTCGAGGAACCCATCGACCTGGTCGTCGCGACGACGGTCGGTCCGACCGGTATCGACATCGACTTCACCGGGACATCGGACCAGTCGAAGTGGGGTATCAACGTCCCGATGGCCTACACCGACGCCTACACCTCGTTCGGCGTTCGCTGCATTGTTGGTCCCGAGGTGCCCAACAACACCGGCTCCCTGGGCGTCATCCGGGTCAGCGCGCCCGTGGGCACCATCCTCAACGCGCCCCACCCGGCCGCGGTGAACATCCGCCACGTGGTGGGCCAGATGCTGCCCGACACCGTCTTCGGCTGCCTGGCCCAGATCCTGCCCGAACGAGTGCCCGCCGAGGGCACCTCGTCGCTGTGGAACATCCTCATCGGTGGTCACTGGGCCGACGGTGAACGCTACATCGTGATGAGCTTCCACTCCGGTGGGGCCGGGGCCCGCCCCAAGACCGACGGCCTCTCGGCCACCGCGTTCCCCAGCGGGGTCCGGAACATGCCCGTCGAGATCAATGAGGCCATCAGCCCCATCGTGTTCTGGCGCAAGGAGTTCCGCCCCGACTCGGGGGGCGACGGCCAGTACCGGGGTGGTCACGGCCAGATCGTCGAGATCGGCAACCGGGAGGGCAAGCCCTTCTCGATCAGCGCCACCTACGAACGCACCGTCCATCCACCCCGCGGGCGGTCCGGCGGCGGTCCGGGCGGGCTGGGCGGACTCAGCCTCGAGGGCAGCGGCGAACGAGTGAAGCCCCTCGGTCGCAGCACCATCCCGGGCGACGACCGCCTGCTCATGCTCTTCCCGGGCGGGGGCGGCTTCGGCGACCCAGCCCAACGCGATCCTGAACGGGCCGCGGCCGAGCGGCGCGACGGCCTTGTGACCGGTATCTCCGACTGATCCCGGAGTGACGTCCTCGGCCGAGACGAATCCGCAGACCGGCGCGCCCTGGGCGCCGGGACCGAGCTTCGACCGGGCCATGCCCGCGCTGTTCGTGTTCATGTGGAGCACCGGCTTCATCGGCGCCAAATACGGGCTCCCCGACGCCGGGCCGATGACCTTCCTGGGCCTCCGGTTCCTGATCGTCATCTCCGGGCTGGGACTGGCGGCGCTGGTGTTCCGGGCCCCCTGGCCTCGAGGGCGCGAGATCATGCACGCCGCGATCGTCGGGCTCCTGCTCCACGCCGTCTATCTGGGGGGCGTGTTCTCGAGCATCGATGCCGGGGTCGATGCCGCGGTGTCGGCCCTCATCGTGGGTATCCAACCGATTCTCACGGCCCTGGTCTCGGGCCCGGTGCTGGGAGAGCGGGTCACGTCCCGTCAGTGGTTCGGGCTGGCCCTGGGGTTGGTGGGCGTGGCCCTGGTGGTTTGGATCAAGCTCGACGACGGAGGCACGGTGGGCGGGATGGCCTTCTCGTTCCTGGCCCTGCTGGGGGTCACCGCGGGCACCATCTGGCAGAAACGGTTCTGCGGGACCCTCGATATCCGTACCAGCGGTGTCGTCCAGTTCGTGGCCGCCTCGGTTCCCATCCTGGTGCTGGCCGTGGTCGTCGAGCGCTGGGACGTCGTGTACACCCGCGATTTCGTGTTTGCCGTTGCCTGGCTGGTGATAGTCCTCTCCTTCGGGGCCATCACCCTGCTCGCCATGCTCCTGCGTCGGGGTAGTGCCAGCCGAACCGCCAGCCTCTTCTATCTCGTGCCGGCCAGCACCGCGGCCCTCGCCTGGCTGCTGTTCGACGAGGAGTTCGGCCCCCTTACCGTGCTCGGCATGGGGGTGGCAATGGCCGGCGTCGCCATCGTGAACCGGGCACCCGCCCCGATCGAGCGATGATCCCACCCCCTTCGGTGCCTTCCCCCCTCACGAACCAGGAGCTCGAAACGCGCCTGGCCCACCACGGGCTGGTTCGGGGCCCGAGCACTGGCGACCCTGGCGGGGCTACGCCGCCATGTATCTCGACCAATGAACCCGCTCAGAACCGGCCCGATTCCCGCTGGGGGGTGACCCGCCAGACGAAGGCCTCGTCGCCCCGGTCGAGCCGGGATTCGACGTCGAGATGGGCGCCCGGGTCGGCCACGGCCAGGACCCCTTCCCACAGGCCCCGCCAGCCGTCGAACCACTCGGGCACGCACTCGGCCTCGAGCCCCCGCATCAGCCGCCAGCTGTGCTGGACGATCCGGTCGCCCTCGACCTCGACCCGGTCGCCGTGGGCGGCGAACAGGCGAGCCAGCGCGTCTACGGGCCGGTCCTCACCCAGTGGGTCGAGCGACGAGGTGGCGTACTGCATTCCGATCCGGCGCCCGGTCCGGTAGATGAGGCCGCCGGCATCCAGCGGCCCGAGCTGCTCGTGGAGGACGACGGTGAGGTTGCGCAGGTAGTCCAGTGAGTAGTTGCGGGCCGCCTTGGCCAGGCGGTCGGGGGGCCAGGAGTCGGCCGCCAGGGTCGGCAGGGCATCGGGATCGACGGGAGGGCACCGCTCGCCGAAGCGGAACCTCACCTTCTCGTCGGAGCCGAGCTCGCGGTCCTCGTCGATGTAGTAGCCCTCGAGTCCGGGCCCTCCGTCCATGGTCTGGCCGGTGCACACGAAACCCAGGTTGGGGTTGGCGAGCGAGGTGCCGTTGTGGCCGTGCCAGGCGTGCAACATGGCCCGGGCGACCCGGGTGGGGACGGCGGCCAGGGCGGTGCCATCGAAGATCCAACGGGGTGGGAGGTAGCGAACCCAGGCCTTGCGCTCGGACTCGGGCACGAACACCACGCCCACCCCGCCCACATGGTTCGAGAGGTAGTGGTACTTGGCGCAGGCCACCGCGTCCGGTTCGCCGGCCAGACCGAGCTTCTCGAGCCCGGGTAGGAACTTGTCGAGATGCTGGCGGCGGAACAGGCCGAACACGGCATCGACGGCCCGGTCCTCACCCTCCTCGACGATCAGGGCGAGTACCAGACCGGTCAGCCAGCGGTGGTACAGATCGGCCACCGCCTCCATGGCCGGGAGGTCGAGCTCGGAGGAATCCAGGGGACGGGGAGGTGTCACCTCCGGAGTCTCGCGTCTCGCGGAGCTACCGTGCCGCCTTGTCGCCGGACCATTCCTCGCATCAGGGCCGGCGCCCTCGAGATCGGCGCCCGGGGTCAGTCGGAAACGAAGTCGTCCCAGCGCTCGGCCATATAGTTGATGAAGGCCTCGCTCAAGCCCTCCTCATCCAGGTAGGCCCGAGTCACCGGCAGCTCGATCGGGGTGAACTCGGCGTCGGCTTGCACCTTGTCGGGCCAGTCATGGTGAACGATCGCGGCCCGGCCCACGAGCACGAAGTCGCACCCCTGGTCGAGGCAGCGTCGGGCATCGGTACCCGAACGCACCTGACCGGCGACCCCGAGTCGGACGTCACCACGCTCCATATCAGTGAACCAGCTCATCAGGGACCGGCCCTTGAACTCGTCCTCCTCGGGTTCCTTGTTCACGTCCCAGAGCGACATGTCGAGGTAGTCGATGGCCCCCTCATCCATGAGACGCTGGGCGACCTCGATGATCTCGCCCAGCTTCATGCCGAACCGTTCGGGTGAGAGGCGAACGCCCACATTGAAGTCTTCGCCGCAGCGCTGGCGGATGCCGGCCACGATGTCGAACAGAACCCGCGACCGGTTCTCGAGCGAGCCGCCGTACCGGTCGGTGCGCTGGTTGATCTGGGAGCTGAGGAACTGGCACACGATGTAGCCGTGGGCGCCGTGGACCTCGACCCCGTCGAAGCCGGCCCGTTCGGAGCGGACGGCGGCCGCGATGAAGTCCTCGACCAGCTGCTCCACCTCTTCGGTGGTCAGGGCGCGCGCCCCACTGGGGGCATCGTCGGACGGGCACACGGGGGTGCCCACCAGCTCGGCGGGGGATCGGTTGCCCGCGTGGTGGAGCTGGACGACCGACACGCTGTTCCCGGCCCGGATGGCATCAGCCAGCCGGGTCAGGCCCTCGAGGTGCTCATCGCCGAAGACCCCGACCTGGTTGGGGAACCCCTGGCCTACGGCCTGGACGTGGGCGGCGGCGGTCATGGTCAGCCCGAAGCCGCCCTGGGCGCGCATGGTCAGCCAACGGAAGTCATCGTCGGAGAGCCGGCCGTCGGGGTGGCTCTGGCTGTTGGTGAGGGGGGCCAACATGACCCGGTTCTTCATGTCCGGGCCGCGGGTGAAAGTGAGGGGTTCGAAGAGGTCAGTCACAGCCCAAGGTTCGCGCATTCCGATCAGGAGGTGGAACCCGTGGCCGAAGTAGTCATGGCGGTGGTGGGGCTGGGTACTACCCTCACCGGCCATGCGAGGACTGGTGCAGAGGGTCGAACGGGCCAAGGTGACCGTTGACGGTGAGGTGGTGGGTGAGATCGGTGCGGGCCTGTGCGTCCTCGTCGGTGTGACCCACGACGACGAACCGGCTCAGGCCCGGAAGCTGGCCGCCAAGCTGTGGGGCCTGCGGATCATGGATGACTCCGATGGGGTCATGAACCTCTCGGTGGCCGACACCACGGGCCAGGTGCTGGTGATCAGCCAGTTCACCCTCTACGGCGACACCAGAAAGGGAAGGCGGCCGACCTGGATCGACGCGGCCCGTCCCGAGCTCGCCGAACCCCTTGTCGATGCCGTCGCCGCTGAGCTACGGGAACTAGGGGCGACGGTGGCCTGTGGGCGGTTCCGGGCCGAGATGATGGTCGAGCTGGTGAACGACGGCCCCGTGACCCTCATGGTCGAGGTCTGACTCAGAGCCGCCGGTCCACGGTTCGCCCACCACGAGCTCCACCCTCTGAGACTCGCGCCCGGCGCGCCCCAGCGGCGGGCCACCCGAGAGAGAAGGGTGGCCCGCCGCTGGGGGGTGGGGGTTGGGGGTTGGAGGGTGGGGAGTAGATCAGGCCTCGGTGTCGGGCACTCCGCCCGGTCCGCCGCGGGGGCCACGAGGGCCACGGGGGCCGCGGGGGCCATGGGGGCCACCTTCGCCGTCGACCCGGGCCTCGACCCGCTCCTCGACGTTCTCGAGCATCTGCTCGACCTGCTCCTCGGGGATGTCGTGCTCGGTGGCCCGCTCCTGGATATCGGCCGTGGCATCGGCCACCAGTTCGTCGACCAGCTCGTCGACGTCCTT